>DTYX01000309.1 GCA_012961655.1 Candidatus Poribacteria bacterium | reverse complement strand
TTCATTAACCACAGATTACACAAGATTACCACAAGATTTTTTTCTTTTTTTGTTCTTTTTTTGTTCAGTGAAAATCAGTGGAATCTCGTGGTTCCTTCCTCCTCCCGACTTCTTAAATCCAGCCTCGTTTATCGAAAAGAAGCGTAAGTCTTTCGAGGAGGTTATTCTGCGAATCCAACATTTGCAAACTCTTGTCCTTCAGAACGGGAAGTAGTCCCTTTTGGTGGTATTTACTTCTCCCTTTCAGCTTGCATCAATTCAATAAACCGCGCAAACAGATAATCAGCATCATGCGGACCAGGTGAAGCTTCGGGATGGTATTGGACTGAGAAGATGGGCAATTCTTCATGCTGTATGCCTTCCAGGGTATCGTCATTGAGGTTAATGTGGGTGATGGTGATATTTTTACCCGTCAGCGAGTCGATGTCAACGCAGTAGCCGTGATTTTGGGCTGTTATCTCGACACGCCCTGTGGCGAGGTGTTTGACGGGTTGATTGGCGCCGCGGTGGCCGAATTTCAGCTTATACGTTACGCCGCCGAAGGCGAGTCCGAGGATTTGATGTCCCAGGCAGATGCCGAATATCGGTTTCGTACCGATAAGTCTCCGTACTGTCTCTACCGCATAAGGAACATCTATGGGGTCACCCGGCCCATTGGAGAGAAAAATGCCATCGGGATTGAGGGATAAAATCTCTTCTGCAGAAGTATGAGCAGGTACTACGGTAATCTTGCATCCGTAGAGAGATAGTCTTCTGAGGATGTTCATCTTCGCGCCGAAATCCATCGCAACAACGTTGAATTTAGGATGTAACTCGCGCCGTTTGTGATTAAGGGTAGGCAATTGCAAATCAACCTGTTTTTCCTGGTGTTCGTCTTCTCTCATTGTCAAGGCATCAGTTCCCCATAAGTAAGGCGTTTGGCAGGTAACATCTTTGACCAAATCAGTCCCTTCCAGTCCGGGAAAGGCTTGAGCTTTGGCGACTAAACTAGCTGTATCTAAATCTTCCGTTGAGATGATGCCGTTCATCACACCATGTATTCTCAGCCGTTTTGTCAGGGCACGAGTATCCACGCCCTGGATGCCCAAAATTCCATGTTTTTCGAGAAAATCACCGAGGGAAAAATTCCCTCGCCAGTTACTATGATAGGAACTGTATTCCCGAACGATGAATCCCTCGACCTTCGGCCCGCTGGATTCAAAATCTTCGACATTGCAGCCGTAATTGCCAATCAACGGGTAAGTCATCGTGACTATCTGTCCTTTATACGATGGGTCAGTTAGAACTTCTTGATACCCCGTCATGCTTGTATTGAAAACGACTTCGCCGATGCACTCGCCTGGCGCGCCGAAATGCTGACCTTCAAAAATTGTTCCGTCTTCTAATGCTAATATTGTTTTCATCTCTTTTTATTTTAGACACTCCAACTTTATCAAAAAATCTTGACAAGCGTTGACAAGGTTTGCTTTAATCATGTCGTAATCCATCACCCAATAAATATATCACCGTTTGCGGATAACGTCAATAGAAAAATTATAGTGACAAATTTATGACGCCATGATATATTGATTATCAAACATAAGAAATTTTCCCAGAGTTGACAATGGAAAGGAAGAAAAGCATGAACGTAATTTGCATATTATCTGATAGTCTGCGTCGCGACCATTTAGGTTGTTATGGCAATGACTGGATTCGGACGCCAAATCTGAACGCATTCGCCAAAGACGCTACTGTTTTTGAGGAGGCATATCAAGGTTCGCATCCAACGCTTCCCAATCGCACCGACCATTTTACAGGAAAGTACAGTTTTCCCTGGCACGGTTGGCGTCCATTGGCTGCGGATGAATTTGTTCTAGCGGAGGCGGTCGGGCAAAAAGGTATCACCTCTATGCTCGTTGGCGATACTTATCATATGTTCAAAGAAAATTTCTACTTTTACCGCGGTTTTACGGGCTGGTGGTGGAATCGTGGACAGGAGGGCGACCGATTAATTACAGACGCCACAATTCCCATTGTCTACCCCTGCGCCAAAGAAAAAATTAGACTGCCTTATCCTGAACGGTACGAGCAGATTATCCGCAATCGCTATGAACTCGAGACGGATTGGTTTGCGCCGGGCACCTTTAAGAAAGCAGTTGAATGGCTCGAACATAATTACCAACATGAGAGTTTTCTGCTTTGGGTTGAAACACACCCGCGCGCGTTATGCCGGAGAGGTCACGATGGTCGATAGATGGTTCGGTTTCTTCATGGAAAAAGTAGATGAACTGGGCCTGCTGAGAGATACACTCATTTTGTTCACCGCAGACCACGGACACTATCTCAATTATCCGGGCGATGGCGGTTTGATTGGCAAACCGCTCAGTTACAGAGGCGAGCGCTTTCCGATGTATCAATCGCTCGTCAATATTCCTCTGATTGTCCGCATGCCGGATGGTGTCAGCGCGGGCGAGCGGCGCAAAGGTATCGTTCAACCCGCCGATACGATGCCGACGATTTTAGATTTCTTGGGCATCGATATCCCGGAGCATTGTCACGGTCAATCATTCCTGCCGCTGCTTTTGGGCAAACCACAACAACGCCGCAAGTTCGCCTTCTCGGGGGCTTACAATAACATCACGCACGTTTCCAACGCCCAATGGAGCTACGGTTGTTGGGAAAAACACCGTCCGCCAGTGCTGTTCGATTTGACCAATGACCCACTTCAGACCAAAAATGTCCTTGAACAAAAAGAAGATGTCGCGGCAATGCTTCACGGTGAATTGATAGAATTTCTCCAATCTATTGGCGCGCCAGAGGAAAAGATAGAGCGGTATCAAAGGTACTTACCTTTCGTATAATTAGTTTTTTTAATTCGAAAAAGAGCTTGACAAGAATTTTTTGTTAAGTTATAATATAAGTAATTCCTTATATTCTTATAAACCGATAAAGAGATGCTATAATGGAACAACTTGTGAAGGTATTTAAAGCTTTATCAAATAACGTCAGATTAGAAATGCTTTCTTTGTTGGCAGAAAAACCTCTTTGTGTCAACGCTTTGGTCAAGCGGTTGGATGTTTCCCAACCAGCGGTGTCACAACATCTGAGAGTTTTAGAAAACGCTGGATTGGTAAAGGGAATCAAAATGGGCTACTGGGTGCATTATTCTTTGGTACCTGAAGGTTTTACAGAATGCTTTTCCTTTATCGAAAATTTAAGGAGGTGAAATTATATGTGCGGGGAAAAATGCCACAAGGGCAGAAATCCGAAGGAATGTACTCCTGAACAGATAAAGGAGTGTCACGGCGACGTAAGTGAACATTCTTGTGAAAGGCCAGAAAGCAAGAAACAAGATTCCTCAAAGTAAATATCGTTGGAACCTATTACATAGGAAGGGCGCAATTGTCCTTCCTTTGCAAATTGTGAGATAAAATATGCGATAAAGTATTACTTCCGCATAACGGGCAAGTGTTCGCTTCGCGAAGCCCGACGCCTTCGGCTTACGGTAAATCTTGTAGTTCGTTGTTTGAATTGACACCAGACAGCAAAATGTAAAAACGGAGGAAAAATGAGGGAAATTTGGCAGGAAATTTATCCGTTGCTTGCTCAACAAATTGTCGATGATTATAAGATAAAAGAGGGCAGATGCGTTGAAATCGGCTCAGGGGGTGGCAAGTTAGGGTTGGAACTTGCAAAGCGAACCGTTCTTCAGATTTATATGGTGGACATCAATGGGGATGTTTTAAAAAAAGCCCTCGCTAACGCTTGTGAGGCCAGATTATCAAGCCGGATAAGTCTTATCCAAGCAAATGTAGAGTGGTTGCCCTTTAGTGATGATTTTGCTGATATGTTAGTTAGTCGCGGTTCCATCTTTTTCTGGAATGACAAACCGCGCGGTTTATCAGAGATTTATCGAATCCTGAAAAAGGATGGTGTAGCATTTGTCGGTGGCGGTTTGAGCCGTTATATCTCTGAGCAAAAAAGGGAAGAATTCATCCGCGCCAGGACAGCGGTTCTAAAAGACGAGCAAAGTCGAAAAGAGTGGGAGAGACTTCGCTCTCCCAAATATTTTCGGCAAATCCTTCGACAAGCGGGAATTCCTACTTTCAAGTTGATTCCTGACCCACCTGGACTCTGGGTGGAAATTGTCAAAGATGTATAGATTAGGAGGTTTTCCATGGAAAATGCAATCGAAGTTTCCTCTTTAAGCAAGTATTTCGGTGAAATTCGCGCCGTTGATGGAATTAGTTTCCAGGTAAAGAAAAGCGAACTGTTCGGATTTCTCGGGCCGAACGGCGCGGGAAAAACGACAACCCAGAGGATGTTGACAGGCATTCTAAAGCCAAACAGCGGTACGATTCACATAATGGGATTTGATCTTTTTAAACATCCGTCTGACGCGAAGATGTTGATGGGAGTTGTGCCTGAGATGGCTAACCCATATATTGACCTATCCGCCTGGGATAACCTGATGCTGATGGGAGAATTGTATGGAGTGCCGAAGAGGAAAAGAAAACAGAAGGCTATGGAATTGCTGGAAATTTTTTCCTTACAAGATAGAAAAAACCAGAAAACGAAAGGTTTTTCTAAAGGGATGAAACAACGGCTCATCTTGGCTATGGCGCTGATTCATGAGCCTGAGTTGCTCTTTTTGGATGAACCTACATCTGGGCTTGACGTGCAAAGCGCTCGACTGATAAGAAATCTTGTCAGAGAATTGAACTCAAATGATACGACGGTGTTTTTGACCACTCACAATATCGAAGAAGCCAATCAGATGTGTGCTCGAGTAGCCATCATAAATTCGGGCAAAATCGCTGCCATCGATAGACCGGAGAATCTCAGAAACACCATCCAAAGTTTGCAATCCGTGGAGGTTACATTTGCTAAGGCGATAAATGATTTAGAATCGTTGCAAACCATCGAAAATGTCAGCGAAATCAGAAAAGAAGGGGATAAACTCAGATTGTATACCGATAAGCCCGGCGATGTCGCGTGTCAGCTTGTTGAATATGCTAAAGCTCACGAATTGCAGGTGCTGAGTTTAAACACTTTAGGGCCAAGTTTGGAAGATGTTTTCGTACATCTCACAGATACGAAAGGAGAGCAAAATGCAAGTTAGCAATTTCCCACTCAGAATGAAAATGCAATTCAGATGTTCTTTTACGATAGCCAAGAAGGACGCTAAAATTTATTATCTCAAAGCGCCCGTTTTGATATTCGGTATCCTTTTTCCGCTCTGTTTGTTTTTAGCATTTGCCATCGGTAGGGATATTTCGCCAAACATCCTTTTGCCCGGGCTTGTCGGTATGACGCTTTTCTTTACTGCATCTTCAGCCAATCCAATAGTTGCCCCCTGGGAAACTCGAATGCGGACATTAGAACGTTTAGTCTCGACACCGGCTTCTATTTCTGCCATCATCTTTGGAGACATCTTCGCTGGATTCCTGTATGGTGCGGTTATCTCCATTGTCCCACTGTTAATTGGAATATTCGCTTTCGGATCAGACGTCGTCAAGCCGTACCTTTTAGCGATTGATATCGTCCTTTCCGCTTTCTGCTTCTCCGCTTTAGGGAGTCTACTATCATCGCCGCCAACAGATAATCCGTCAAACGTTATGATGCTCTCGAATCTCGTCAGATTACCATTGATATTCATCAGCGGAGTGTTTATTCCCATCAAGAAGATGCCAGCCTGGGGGAAAGCTATCGCTCCTATCTCGCCGCTCACTTATGCCAGTGATTTAGCGCGATATGCTCTCCTGGATAAAGGATATTATCCAATTCCGCTTGATATAGTCATGATTTTGGTTTTCACTCTTGCATTTGTGATTATTGGCATAACAATCCATCAAAGAAGCATGCCAAAAAGATTTTAAGTAAAGCGATACGAGAAAGACACCAAAATAAAGGTTTTTAGGACTTTCTGAAAGAATTTAAATACATAGGAGAGCAATCCATGACAGGGGGAAAATTAGTCGTCGAGTGTCTGAAAGCACACGGTGTGAAAGTTATCTTCGGCATGCCCGGCGGACATACAACGGGGATTTATGACGCGCTTTACGATGAAAACAGATTCGACAGATTCTGGTTAGGAATGAACAGGCTGGCGCATTCATGGCGGATGGATACGCGCGGGCGACGGGCGAGGTCTGTTTGACAACAGCGGAGCCAGGCGCGACAAACGCGTCTACTGGGATAGCGGCGGCGTATGCCGATAGTATTCCTGTACTTTTGATTTCCGGCCAGGTGAAATCGGATGCAGCGGATAAAGAAAAAGGTTATTACAAAATTTTGCGTCGTGAAAGCACCCGCT
>DTYX01000308.1 GCA_012961655.1 Candidatus Poribacteria bacterium | reverse complement strand
TAGGTGAAAATGACCGATAAATCTAAAAAACCGACGCCGTTAGCGTTTAAGCCAGATTTAGAAGAAGCTTCTGAAAGATGGAACGCCTTTTACGCCGGTGAAATCATCGACCGACCCGTAGTCTGCGTTACCGCGCCGCGGGAGGGATTCAAACCCGTTAGCGGTATAAGTTACCATGACAAAGTGTATGGCGATATGGACGAAATTATCGACCGCGCCATCGCAGGCGCCGAGGCGAGATTTTGGGGAGGCGAGGCTATTCCGACCTTTGGTCCAAGTTTTGGCCCCGATGAAATCGCCGTCTTCACCGGCGCTGGACTGCGTTGGAGCGATGATTCTCCGAATACAAACTGGTCTGCTCCTTTTGTCAAAGATTGGGAGGAAGTTCTACCGTTGAAGCTTCAAAAAGATCATTCCCTTTGGCAAAGGATGCTCGAAATTTACCGTCGAGCGGCTGACCGCATGGCCGGTAAGATGTTGTTAAGCTCCCTGGACCTACACACCAATATGGACTTGCTTGCGGCAGTGAGAGGACCACAAAAACTCTGCATAGACTTGATTGACCAGCCTGAAACGATTGACCGGGCGATGGCTGACGCTCGAGCTATATTCCGCGAACTTTGGGAAGCTATTAGCCGTGCAGGCAGAATGGATGAGTTTGGTTACTGTCACGCATTCTACTCTATGGAGGGCGCCGCTGTGCTCCAATGCGACTTTAGCTGTATGGTCAGCCCCGAGATGTCTCGACGCTGGATTCTGCCTGCTCTGGAAGAAGAAGCTGAGATTGTCAAACATGCTCTGTATCATTGGGACGGTCCAGGGGCGCTGACGCATACCGATGACCTGCTTGCCAGCGTCGGCTTGCATGCGTTGTCTTACGTGCCTGGCGCTGGACATGGAAATCACAAAGACCATCTTGAACTGCTCAAACGAGTCCAAAAAGGCGGCAAAGCAGTGCAGATACATGGAAGTCCAGAGGAAATCAAGTTTATGCACCGAGAACTGAAACCAGAAAAGGTATTTTATGGCACTAACGTTAAAAGCCAGGCGGATGCAGAGGAACTGTTGGCCTGGTTTGTCAGGAATACCTAATATACCTTTCCACAAAATAATTACCAGAAGAAATTGTATGTAGGACGAGCTGTTAGATCGTCTGCTCCCGGGGATCTATAGATAGCGCGCTACAATTATCGAAAGTGGCTTGCAAAAAGTTCGCTATCTGACAATCGCCCTTTGGTAGAAAGAAGTGAAATGTGAGCGTTAGTCAAAAGGAATTTTTTACAAAATTGCTTAAAGAGAGGCTAAAACTATGAAACGAGTACTTCTTCTCAGCGCGCTGTTTTTCATATTGGCAGTGCAAGTCAGTTGGGGACAGATTCCCGAAACCATCAGTTATCAAGGAGTCTTGACGGATACCGACGGTATAGCCGTGTCCGACGGCGATTACAACCTGACCTTCAAATTGTACGATGTTGATACAGGCGGTACTGAGCTATGGTCAGAGGAACAATTAGTACAAGTCAGCAAGGGAATATTCAACGTCATCTTAGGGAGCGTGAATCCTTTGACGCTTCCTTTCGACAAGCAATATTGGCTTGGGATAGCAGTTGAAGGGGGTTCGGAGTTGGAACCGCGAATAAAACTCACCGCTTCTGCGTATAGCTTGAATGCACGGTCCGGCGGTGGCGGAGGTGGGAATACCCTTGACCAGGCTTATGACCAGGGCGGAGCAGGTGCAGGCAGAACTATTAACGCCGACGCCGGTGCAGTGAATATAGCGGGACCGGATGGATTAACCGTAGAAGGTAATGTCGGAATCGGGACGACGAGTCCTGCTGTGAAATTACAGGTACAGAAACCAGATACACCAGGTGCAAGTATTGATGAGGTTTTGAGAATAGGCAAATCTGGCGCGTCTAAGGGCGGTGATGGTGCTTTCATTAACTTTGATTTTGGCGGTTATAGTTTTGGTCAGATCGCTAGCGTCGTTGAGACAGTTGATCAGGGAAGTTTACGTTTTTACACCCGCGATACCACCCCTGCTGTTAGCGAACGAATGCGGATAACTACTAATGGCAACGTCGGCATCGGGACAACGAGTCCAGCATACAAGCTTGATGTTGCAGGGACGATTCGCTCCTCAAGCGAGGGCTTCGTGTTCCCGGATGAGACGGTGCAGACCACAGCAGCAACCGGCGATGGAATCGATCTTTCCGCGGAGGAGATTCGTGCAAACCAACTCAGCCTCAGAAATCCAACAACTGGATACTCTCGCGGTATCTTAAATGTCGATTCAAGTGATAACTTCAATATAAGCACTCTTGGTTCAGGACACTTAAAACTCATTGCCCCTGGGGTTGATATCTCGGCTCCGGCTGGCGCATGGGTATTAGGCGATTTGACAGTGGGAGACCCCCAACAAAATCAGAACCTTTACGTCCATGGCAACGTTGGCGTCGGGACGGAGAATCCACAGTCAGAACTTGCTGTCAATGGTACTGTAACAGCGAAAGAAGTTGTTGTTACTCTTGATGGCTGAGCAGATTTCGTTTTTGAAGATGATTACAAACCTACGCCAATTGATGAATTAGAACACAACATTAAAAAGAACAAGCATTTGCCTGGTATTCCCTCCGCCCAAGAGGTTGCGGCAAACGGCATAAGTTTAGGAGAGATGCAGGCTAAACTTTTACAGAAGGTAGAAGAGTTAACGCTGTATATGATTGAGCAGAATAAGAAAATTGAAAAGCTTGAAAAAGAAAACGAAGCACTAGAGAAGAGAATTCAATAACGCACGGATGAAACGTTCCAAAATGAATGAGACAATCGCTGTGATTGATATCGAAAGCATTCGACATTTCATAATCAGTGAAAGCTATTCTATCAAATCGCATGCTGCCAGACATATCATTGAAGAAGGATTCACCGAGGAGAATGTCGTCGAAGCTATTTTGAATGGCAAGATTATTGAGGAATACCCTGATGAAAAGTGAGAAGATGAAAAGAGCGAGGTTATGTTCCGATTGTGGAACGCTAACTGAATTTCGTGAAGTAACGGAAGAATATGAGCGCGGAGGCGTGCGAATTCGTATTTCTGGCATCCCTGCAAATACAACAACATTTGATGTAAATGTGACACTTCTTAATGATGATATAGCAGAGCTTAATGAAACAGTGGCAGTTCCTAATACATTACCTAATGTCCCATTATTTTCATCCCACACCTTAAATGTAACCTGAGTTCCGTTACCTCCATCCTTAACAACACCAAACCAGAAAAATAAAGCTGTTAAATTATCGTAACCGGAAGGTAAAGTAAAATATTGTGCTTTTGCAAGATCACCATAACCATTATTACCTAAAACATACCCTCCATTAATTGAAGTATATAAAGTAGCAGTACCTGATAATGGATAATTCAATGTATCGCATTCCATCGTCTGTTCAACAACATGTATATATGCATTTTTTGTTTCCGTATCACTACCATTGGAATTTGAAACTGTAAGT
>DTYX01000307.1 GCA_012961655.1 Candidatus Poribacteria bacterium | reverse complement strand
TTCCGAATTCCGAATTCCGAATTCCGAATTCCCGTGAGGATAGTTCTGCCGTCGGGTATACAGTATCTTCAACGAATGAAAATTCATCTCTTTGAAGAATAAATCGGATCCAATCGCTCCAGCAGTTGGCTTTTTCAACCGGTTTGGGTTCGCTATCTGCGATAATCTTTTGGCAGATTATCAGATGATTCTCGGCGCGGGTGAAGGCGACGTAGAGGAGCCGCTTCTGTTCGGCTATCGTCTTCTTACGGTTTTCCGCCCGCAGAATTTGCCGAATTGCAGTATCTGCCTCATCGCCGTCGGGCTTTGTCATTCTAAGTCCCACTTCCGTTTGTTCATTAATCTCGCCAATCAGCATGCCCTCGTCATATCGGAAGTATGCGTCAGTGTCGGGCGCAATCACCATCGGAAACTGCAAGCCCTTCGCCTGGTGTACCGTCATTAGTTGCACTCCGCCTCCCTCGGGCAAATCCGCCTCGCCTTCTTCCTCCTCGGTTTCTATCTGGTCTCGTAAATATTCAGTGAAATCCGCCAGGGTATAAAATCCTTGTGATTCAAACTTCCGCGCCATATCGATGAGCTTTTCCACATTGGAGACAGTTTGAACGCCATCGCTGCCTCGCGCATAAGTCATCATGGCGCCGGTGTCACGCACAATCTGCACAATTAGTTCAGAAATTGAGAGATGATTTTTGAGACGAGACCATTCATCGAACGATGCCCGCGCTTTTCTCAAAGCTTGCGCGTCTTGCGCCAAAAAATCATCCAACTTGCAAGCATGCAACTTCTGCCAATATCCCTTCGCTTCACGGAGATATGAGGGCAAGGTGGCAAGAGGGCAAGAAGGTAACCCCTTAGCCCCTTTACCCTTTTGCCCCTTTGCCTCTTCTCCAGAGAGTTGGAACAAGGCGTTGTCAGAACATCCAATCAGCGGGGAACGCAGTACACCAATTAGCGCAATATCCTGCCTCGGGTCGGTGAGAACTCGCAACACGTTAGCGATATCGAGAATTTCCTGCTGTGCGTAAAAGCCACGTCCTTTTGCCACCACATACGGCACGCCGTAGGTTCGCAGCGCTTCTTCGTAGAGCTTCTGCTTGGTTCGTCGACGAAACAGTATACCAACCGCCCTGTCCCTCCGATGCAATTTCTCCCCTAAGTCGCCATATTTCTCCGCCATCTCCCCGTCCATGATAGTCCGCAAGCGCGCCGCAATCATCATCGCCTCCTTCAAGTCATCGGCGATACCCTCCTCTTCGTCCAAGTCACTTCCGCGACCGCGTTTAGGCAGATATGTGATAAATCGCTCCACAGTTCCTTGTTCAGGCAATTCAAGGGGGGCTTCTGGGAAGATAAAAGAATCTTCCCGCTTGTAGCAGAGGTCCTGTGGTTCAGCCTCGTAGCGCTCGGATTTCGTCAGCAGGTGGCCGAAGAAATGATTGAAAAAGTAGAGCAGATTTGGGCGGGAACGAAAATTGACATCGAAGCCGATGATGCCGTTTGCATGGAGTGCATCATTGGATTTCGGAACCGTTTTTAATTCCGAATTCCGAAGATTGCACGCTAGCAATTCATCTTTTGCCATGTCACAGACTTCGACATCTCCGCCGCGAAAACTGTAAATCGACTGTTTCTCATCGCCGACGATGAGCAGTTTATCCGCCGTGAGTTGCTCCGTATTTGGCTTCATTGCCAGCAGTTTAATCAGATGCCATTGGAATTGATTTGTGTCCTGAAACTCATCGACCAAAATATAGCGAATTTGATTTTGAAGTGTCTGCAGGATGGTCGGGTTTTGGAGCAACCGCGCCGCATACAATTCTAAATCGGCGAAGTCCAAAACGCCATTCCTCTGTTTGGCTTCCCGGTAATCCTGAATAGCTCTCTCAGCAAGACGCGCCAAACCTTTCAGAACTTTAATAGAGCTTGCATCGACCTCTGGGTCAAAATTAATCTGGAGTTGGTCTCGGTACGGCAATAAGCTATCGCCTAACTGTTCAAATGCGCTTCGCAAAATGGCAATAGTCTCCTTGCCCCAAACCGATTGAGAACCCAAGCGACTAAATCTTCGAACATTGCCCTGCGAATCGAACAACTCTTCGATTAACTCTTGCGGGGAGATTTTTCCCGCAAACGAATCTAAAACCATTTGTCGTTTAACATAAGCTTTGTCTGTCTTCGCTGACCCTTCACTTCGTTCGAGGGCAAGCTTTTGTGGAATACAATATTCCAATCCTGCCAGGATATTCTGGATTTGAGGCATCTCCTTGAGCTTATTCAGTACCTTCTGAGAATAGGATGAAGTGAGTCGTTCCTGTCGACTCAAAATTTCGCACTCCGGCAAAGTCTTCACCATTTCAATCCATGAATTTTGAGAGTTGGAAGTAACGTCTGCCGCCACTTCCCGCCGGCGGTTGACAAGCTCTGCCAACATGCTCATAACAATGCCTTTGTTCCGATGAAGCAAGACCTGGCGCAAATCCTCATATAACGGATGTTCCTTATTTGTTGCAATACTGTCAAGAAGCGTCTCGATGCTTCCTGTGAGCAACTTACGTTGTTCATATCCTTCCAAAATCCCGAAATCAGGGTCAAGCCCTTCAATCTCTTGGGGGAACCGGCGGATAATCGCCGCGCAAAAGGCGTGGATAGTAGAGATATAGTTCTTCAGAAATTGCTCACGCATACGTTCAAACTTAGCGCGCTCTTCGCCCCGCGCCATATTTATCTTTTCCAAAATAGCGCGATAGACTCGATGTTTGATTTCACCAGCCGCTTTATCCGTATAGGTAATCGCCAATACCTGATTGATGTGGTTGACTTGACTGAGAATCTTGATAATCCGCTGGATCAAAACTTCCGTCTTACCGGTACCTGCGCCAGCGGTGACGACGATATGTTGAGATAAACTTAAAGCCGCTTGCTGAGCGGGTGTGAGTTGAATTTGTTTCATCTACATCCTCCGTTCCGAATGATAGTTTATCATATATTACCAAAGAACGTCAATGAAAATTAGACATTTCTGTCCTGCGCAGAAATTCCCCACGCGGGAAAATA
>DTYX01000306.1 GCA_012961655.1 Candidatus Poribacteria bacterium | reverse complement strand
ACCGCAAACGCCAGGAACGCGGTATAAAGGCGGAGATTCTAGATTTAAAATGGGCGTCCCTTTCCGGCGAATACTCTTTTGAAGAATCGTTCAAAAAAGAGAGCGAAATTTCCATCGATGGCCGCCCGTTGACGCTTTCAGACTGGAAAAAGACGAGCACCGCTAAAATGACATCCATAAATCTGTTTTCAAAACCGCGGCATTGGGCAAACCTTTCGGCGAATCTCTCGCGGCGCGTATTCAAGGAACTACCCAAATTGGAGACCAAGACGAATTTAGCCGATATAAACCTCGGCTTCGACCCATTTTCCGGCGCTATCGACTCGGATGTCAGCTTCCAAATCGATAGAAAACTTGCGACTGAGAGAATCGAGATTTACACCAATACGCTTTACGGCGTCCCAATTCAGCCTGGGCAGGGCATGTACGTCAAGGTCGATGAATATCACTATGAGATAGATTACGAAAACGGAGACTACATCAAGATTGTGCGGACAGTGGGCGATAAACCTGTCTCGGCGGTCGACCTTCAATTTCGTATGCGATTCAGACCATATCGCATTTTTGCAGGTAGGCAATCTGGAATTCGGAATTTGGAGGGGAAACCTAAGTCGAAATTTTCATTGAAAGAATTCCTGGCAAAAGCTTTCAAAGGGGAGATTCGATATAACGTCACAGAACAGCAGGAAGATGCCGACCAATTGCAACTGTATTTTTTGCGAAACCTGCAAACGAAAAATACAATATTCGGTCGTCAGTCGCAACGGTATCGACTAGAATTCTCCCCGACCCGATTGTTCACATTCGGAATAGAATATAGCGCTAGAAATTCACTTAACAAGCGCATAAACAGCCGGGAGTGGAAACAACAGTCCCATCAGTGGAACTTACAAGCAAGCACCGCTCCTGTCAATAGGGTCTCTTTGGAGGCTGAATGGGAGAAGCGGCTCTCTGCTGAAAAGATGACGGACTTAGGGATTCAAGGAATCGCCCCGTTCCCTACTTTAATAAAGGGGGGTAGGGGGGATTTTGCCTTTAATAAAGGGGGAGCAAACGCGCTTAGGATAGTGTCAAATATTATTCGAGATGAAAGGACGAACATGCTCAGATTTCGCTACCAACTCACTGATAGAATGACCCTCGGTCTGCAAGGCGCTTATGAAACAGAAGATGACATCGATTTAACCGAAAGTCGAATGGATACCAACACCCGCAGCCTTTCGTTGGAAAACCAATTCAGTTATTCCTTTTTCGGCAGAGGAAGAGTCAACCTCTCATATCAGATTGCTTACGGCAAAAGCAGAGGCGACCTTCCCTTAGCGAAGTACAATTTCTATGACGGTATCAGCCACGAAGTCCGTTGCCGGGCGGATTACAGGATGAGAAGATTTACTGACATGACGCTACGATTTAATTATCGTTTGCTCGCCACAGAACAAGATAAACCGGAGCATCGGGCTGAAATGGAAGTGATAGCGGAATTGTAGAAAAGTGAAACGTAATGCGTAAAGTTATTATGTTTTACATTTTACGTTTTAATCTTCTTATGAATAAGTGGATGTTATTATCGATAATTGTAATTATTATCATCATTGCATTTTGTCCCATCGTTGCAGCCGAAGAGTTCAAACTTGTATCAAATCGACAGCCCGTCGCGGTAATTATAATCGGCGAGACCGCTTCGGAACAGGAATGGTATGCGGCGCGCGAATTAGATTACTTTGTGGCGAAATTTACCGAAACAAACTTAAAAACAATTATTGCTGGTCAATCATTTGTGGAAAAATTCGCTATTATCATCGGCACTCCTGAAAGCAACTCGTATGTAAAGGATTTTCAGAATAGAGGCTTAATTAAATTGAAACCTCAATTGGGCTCAGAGGGGTATATCCTAAAAACAGTTGAGATGCATAGCTTCGTCTCTCTTGTTGCCGCGGGCAACAGTTCCAAAGGCGTTCTTTATGGAAGCTATGCAATTGTAGAGGCGTGCATTACCGTTCTAACAGGACTAAGCCCTGTCGATCTTGATTTTACCGTTAAAGAAATCCCCCAGGCCCCCTTTAATAAAGGCGGAGAAGATCTCACATTGCCATTTATGGATGAAGAATCGAAGCCGTTCTATCCGATTCGTGCGACGTTGGGATCGGAATCACCCGACTGGTTAGCGAGGCATCGAATCAATATGAGCGGCGCTGAAGGCGTTTGGACCGGCACGGGAAGCGATGATGGTTTGGGGACAGCTTTCAAATACGTTGACGAGCGCGAATTTGATGATATGCAAGATGAACCTCGATACTTACGTCAGCGACGAATAAGGAATTTGCAGAACCGATTTTCCGAATTGCGGCGGCGCGGGATTGATTCCTATTTGTTCATGTACGTAACCGGCGAACCGACAAAAGCGATTATTCGCAATCATCCGGAGTTGCTAGCTGAAGAGGTCCCCTATGGCGGTTCTCGAAATATGACATCATATCGACCGTTTTGCTGGTCAAAACCGGCGTTTCGGGATTTGGTCAGACGGCTTATTAAGGCGATTGTGAGAACTTATCCTGCACTATCCGGTTTTCATCTGCGTTCATGGGGATATGAAACGCGGGAAAGCGAATCGCCGGAATGCGGTGATTTTTCAGAGAGAGGACAGGAGTTGTTGTGGCAGCTATATTTTGACATCATCGACGCGGCGCGTCAGGTACGTCCCGATTTCAAATTTTACATCTCTGGCTACGACAGGAAATGGCTAAAAGACCCAGAATATATTCACGTGCAAAAGTTACCGCCGGGGACAATTATCTCTCAAAAATGGGGATTAGATGGCGAACCCGTCCTTGACCCAGACATCCCGCTTGAAAGAATAAATACGGTTGGAAAAGAGGGACGCTTGTTTTTGATTCTATCCCATGATGTCGAAGAGGTTATGCCTTTTTGGATGGTCGAATCAGACCTCTTTGTAGAGGGCGCTAGAAAATACGCCATGAATTCAGATGTACGCGGTCTAAGTGGGTTCACCTTGCAAGGACAAAATGGCTTTTCGCACCTAGATAAGTTGGTCAGCGCCAAAATCAATTGGTCGCCGGATTTTGATTATGAAGCGTTGATGCGGAACTATTTGGCCAATCGCTATGGACAGCCTTCAGCAGAACATATTTTGCAGGGTTTGCGCATAAATGCCCGAGTTTTATCCGATTACTTTACGGATTATGCAGGTTCCTTATCGTTTTTGGGAAAATACCAGCGCGGTTCTCGGGGATTGGCAACTCGATTTTGGAACCTAATAGGTAGTGACGCAGTAGCTGATACATTGAGTATTCCTAACCAAGAGATAGCCCAATATGCCGAACAACGCTTTTCTGAGTTGCTCCCGAAGCAACAGCGCGCTGATAATGAGATGTCCGCCGCTATCGAGACAATTCAAGTCACTTCGCTTGAAGCAAAATACGATTTTGAAGATGCCCAAAACCTCATGCGGATATGGACAACGTTTTTCGAAAGTCGGCTTCGACTTGTGGAGGCTATCAATATAGGATATGAGAGAATTGATGAAATTGAAATCCAACATAAACTGGATAGCGCGGTCGAATATTCCCAGAAGATGATATTTCTGGTTAACTCGTTTCATAGTTTCGTTCCCATATTTAATCTCTCAAATGCGTACGTGCGCTCGTCGCTAGTTAAATCCTTGAAATCGGAAATAGAATTTCTATCGAATTTTGATGTGTGCGACTTGATTAAGAGTTCGGCAGAACAGTCATACTCGAACTCAGATGAAGAGTATGAGGAATTGGACATTATTAAATTTTTGAATCATCCAAATCCATTTGCTGATAGCACATACTTCATTTACATCCTCACTCAAGATGCAGATGATGTAACGATTTCAATTTACACCCCATCGGGAAGGCGAATCATGAGAATTGATGGCGCGTCTGCTTTCAAAGGTTATAATGAGGAACCTTGGGATGGATATACTCAAGATGGAAAACGATTGGCGAATGGTGTGTATCTATACAAAATTGCTGTGAAACTTGAAGGGAAAAAGATCGAAAAAGTTGGAAAACTGGGTGTTCTTAGATAGGGAATGAGGGAATAGTGCGGTTTCAAGAAATAGCGTTGATTTTTTGATGGATGGAAGAAAAGAAAGGAAGGGAAGAATGGGGGGATGGAAGAATGATGATGTGCCTAATGCGTAAAAAGAAAAACTACGCATCGCGCATTAGAAAGAATTCCTTTCACGTTTCTATTAGATTTCAGAAAGGCGGATAAGATATTTATGGCATTCTTTGCTTTGTTTACTTTCTTTGCAGCTATGGCATTATATTATCGATTTCTCTTAATTTTATTTAAACATCTCAACGAAAATAAGATATTAAAGATCTTTTATTCATTTACTGGAGTTACCTTGACATTTGTTCTTGGGAAATTAATCCAGATATCATTTGGAATTGCCCAAGCTAACCCGGCATTTGAGCCGGCGACAGAGTATACGATTTGGTTTGGCATCGTGATAGGATTAATCATTATTTATGAAGCAATTCTCAGGATGATAATCACCAGGAGAGATTTTCAAAAATTACAACGCCGACAGAAACTTGAAGAACTAGATTCTTTGATATATAAAATTGATGAATATGTCAAACGTGGGGAGTGGTCTCAAGCTCAACAACTATATTCTGACATTGAGGTATTTGGCATAGACCAAATGGAACTTATATTTAGATGTTTAGAACTTGCTGAAAAACATGAAAGAATCGGAGATTTGGAGGCGTCTCAATTTTGGTATGAAAAAGTTGGATAAGAGCGCCACGTCTATGTGCTCCTCTCAAAAATTACACTTTAGCTGAATCTCTTTCACGTTTCACGTAACTATTGTTCATCAAGCCCCCGGTCCATCCTGACAATTTTTTCCGGCTGCGCGCCAGCCAATTCTAAGCTTGGGAGTTTTGCGTCTTTGGGCAACATGGAAACTCTCGTCACTCGTTCTAAATTTTTCACCATCTCAGAGTTTAGGTCTAAAGGCATAATTGAAGCGACCTGAAACGTATTGACATATAATTTTCCCTGATTACCCGGAAAAGCATCTTTCATGTTTTTCAGCGCAACGAGGTTCGTATCGCCTGAAACTGGTCTTTTCTTTTCGTCAAGGGCTTGCATGGGCAGTACGATATCTTCAAGGACGAGAAATTTATCTTCAGGTGGAAATACAGCATCTTCATCTATCCATATTTTAGCATAACAATTGGGAATGTTAAAAAAGGTACTTGCATAATAAAAACTAACCCGTACCCACATATATTTATTCTTTTTGGGTTTTATCTTATTCATAGCGCGCCTCCCGGAAATGGGTAATTTCTAATTGAAAAAGATATGACAGCGTTTCCCTTTTCCAATCGGAGTTTTTCTGTCTCTTGCGGCTCTGGTTTGCGTTGTGGAGTATATGCAAAATTAAATTCCAGATTGTGCAATCTTAATCCCAGACCATAAGTCAATCCCTCGGTAATCCATAATCGTTCTTCCATAGCAACGTCGCCCGTATTCAGGTGCAGGATGGGTTCAAATCGCTTTTGAATATGCCTTACATATCCTAATCTTATTCCGATTAATTGTCGATACCACAACTCCCCGCCGATATTGGCGTTGACGCCTTCTTTGAATGGAAATTTGAAATCAAGCCCAAATCTCTGAGAATGACGTTGATTTTCCCGTTGATACGCAATGCCGACAATTAAATCTTTTCGAAGTTTATCGGGAATTTCCTTATTGGAAAACGAAAGCCCGTTGCTCAGATTTCTTATGACGCCCCCGAATCTCCAGTGTGTGTTCATACGCTGGATATAACCAACGTTGTAAGCATACCCACGACCGAGGTAATCATCTCCTTTCAAATCCTGAACTTTCGAGCGGATAACTTTCGCATCGAAGCCGATGTAAGCGCCTGGCGCCAATTTTTTTCCATATCCAAGAATAACTGCAAAATCGTTTTCGGGAAAGGTATTGACGGCTTTGCCTTCATCATCCACTCTGCTGAATCTGCCTTCGTGTCGTAATACAACACCAAGACCTAATGTTCCAAATCTCCCAAAAGGATAAACATAATTCAGCAATTCCGCTCCGAAGGGCGACAAATCATATTGGCTATGGTCTTCATATTTGTCCCTGTCGTTGAGCTTTGAAAAGACTGCGATAGTCCTTGGAAATCGTGTCAGGTTGAATGAGACACTGTTATTTTCTTCCACTAAAGCCAGTCCCGCCGGGTTATTACCGAGAGAATTAGCGCCTTCGACAAGACCAACGAAGCTTACGCCCATGCCGCGATGTTCAGCAGTGGATAGCTCCTGGAGGAAATCTCCTCCGAGTCGCCTGTCGTCATAGTTATCTTCGGATAATGCTATAGATGAAAACGTTAAAAACAGAAATATAAATATGAAATTTCGGATTGCTTTTTTGAAATAAATCGTCTGCATGGTTTTACCTTGTAGAAAAATAGCAAATTATGGTGGTTACTTCTGAAACTAAATGTACCGAGACGGTATGTCAAATTTTTGATTAGTGTAAGTAAGTTAGAATTAAATTTGTCCACTCTTCAAGAGCGCCGCTTGGATT
>DTYX01000305.1 GCA_012961655.1 Candidatus Poribacteria bacterium | reverse complement strand
TTCCATTACTTTCTCCTTTTCTCCTCATTTTTTTCTCCTTTTTTGTTTGCCAAATCGAAGGTAAGTTGGAACATCAAGAGGTACTTCCTTCGCATCATCAAACTCAGCTTTCTGTTCAGAGTTTTGTCGCTCCTCTGGCCCCAATTGTATCTCTCGTTGTCTTACTGGTCTACTTGGAATGCGTTCAAAACTTTTCCCTAAAATTTTATTGATGTCAAACACATCATCGCCAGCAATTGATTTAACCCCATCCCGCCATACCTGATCAAATCCTGTTGCGATAAGTGTAACTTTAATCTCCTCATTTATATCGTCATCGTAGACTAATCCAAAGATGATATCTGCCTCTGAATCTGCGGACTCACGAATAATATCCATTGCTTGTTGCACTTCATGAAGTGTCATCGTTGAGCCACCGGTGAAGTTCACTAAAATTCCAGTCGCTCCTTCAATAGAGGTTTCATCTAGTAGTGGACATGAAATGGCACTCTTGGCCGCTATCTCGGCACGATTCGCTCCTGAAGCGATGCCAACTCCCATTAACGCTCTACCAGTTTCGTACATAGTCGTTCTGACATCGGCAAAGTCCAGATTGATTTCACCTGGCACCGTTATCAAGTCCGAAATACCTTTAACGCCGTTGAACAGCACATTATCAGCCATCCGAAACGCTTCTTTAATTGGCGTCTGACGTTCTACTTGGTCCAGCAAGCGTTGGTTGGGAATTACTATGACAGAATCCGAATATGCTTTCAACTCCTCCAGGCCTTTATCCGCCTGCGCAATTCTTCTCCTGCCTTCGAATTCAAAGGGTTTGGTTACCACTCCAATAGTTAGAATATCGGCATCTTTGGCTAACCTTGCTATCAGAGGGGCAGCGCCGGTTCCCGTTCCCCCCCCCATGCCTGCTGTGACAAAAACCATATCAGAACCGATAACAATCTCTTCGAGTTTATCTTTATCTTCCTCGGCGGCTCGCCGTCCCAAATTTGGGTCAGAACCGGCGCCGAGCCCATTGGTTAAGGCGGCGCCAATTTGAACCTGTTCTGCGCCATTGCAAAGTCGAAGAGCTTGAAGGTCTGTGTTTACAGCGTAAAATTGTACACCATGTAGACCTGCCTCTATCATCTGTTTAATCGCGTTGCCCCCTCCTCCACCGACGCCGATGACCTTAATAATTGCCATTCCCTCTGCTTGAGGTCGTTCATTTTTTTCTTTTTCACTCATCTTTATTACAGCCTTTAACAGATATTGCCGCTCTTTTTAGACTGTCCTCCTTTAATTCTTTTTTTTAACGTAGATACCACAGACGACTATATGGACGAACGCGGGCGTGTTTTTGTCCGCGTACATCAATTAGGTCAGCAGTACCATTTTTTAAAAATATTCTTTAAACCAGTTTTGCATTCTTTTATAAATCTCTTCAAACAAGTTTCCTTTTATAGAAGTATCGACACCACTCTTTCTTTGTTTGCCACCATACAAAACCAAGCCAACTCCGGTGGCATATATCGGACTGTTGACTTTGTCAACAAGTCCATTTTCTATTCTTGGATATCCAATCCGCACTGGTATGCGAAATATATTCTCAGCTAACCCATCCAGTCCCGTCAAAAGAGAAGTTCCTCCTGTTAAAACAACTCCCGTAGGGAGTGTCAAACAGTTGTTCTCAATCTCTTGCGCTACTAGCCCCAATATTTCGGTCATGCGGTATTGAATGATATCCGTTAAGATATATTGTGAAGCTACTTTAGCCTTTTTTCTCTTCCTTGAGTATGACCTTTCAAGCATGTCATACTCATCCATCATAACATAACCCTTCTCAATTTTCAATGCTTCTGCTTCGATATAAGGCATATTTAGAACTGTGGAGATATCGTTGGTTACATGTTGTCCTCCTAATGGTAATACGGCAGTATGCATAGGTACATTATCTTCATATAACATTATGTCTGTTGAGCCCCCACCTATATCAATCAACAATGTTCCCGATTCTTTCTCTTCTCTGGTCAACACTGCTTCACCGGAGGCTAATGGCTCCAAAACGATATTTTCCACAGAGACACCAGCCAAATATGCGCTCTTGACAATATTTTGAGCCAAGGCTACCGCGCCAGTCACAACGTGTACGAATGCTTCCAAACGCACACCATACATCCCAATGGGGTCTTTAATTCGTTCTTGCTCATCTATAACAAATCCCTGTGGAATCGCATGTATAATTTCTCTGTCCACGGTAATCTTGCATGTTTTGGCAATTTGGATAGCTCGCCGTAAATCAGTTGATGTGATTTCGTTATTTTTACCTGATACCGCGACAACGCCGCTCCTGGTCATCCCTTCAATGTGACCGCCAGTAATCCCAGCGTAAACGGAATCTATCGAAATACCTGCCGTCAATTCAGCCTCTTCCAAAGCTCGGCGAATGGAATCAGCAGCTTCTTCTACGTTGACGACAACCCCTTTCCGTAGTCCATGAGACTCTGTAATTCCAACTCCAACTATTTCCATCTTTAAGAGATTGCCCCTACTTATATCGGCGACTATACATGCAATTTTGCTTGTTCCCAGGTCTAATCCAACTATTATGTTATCTTTCATCACTTTTGATTCCTCCCGCAATAAACCACACCCCCAAACCGTGCATCAATATAATCATAATGTTCATTCTTATCCTTATGGTACAAAAAGACAGTTTTGAAATTATACAGTTCATCTTCCAAATAGTCCGAGGATAACCAGACAACGGAATCATTTTTCAATTTGAGGGTGATTTTATTTGCATCCTTTGTATTAATGGATAAAATTTCTGAAGATAAATCTGACATTATAATCTTCTTCAAGGTATTTTGAGCTATTTGAAATGCTTTCTCCTCCAACCTTTTAGAAAAATATGAATAGAGAGAATCATCTAAAAATAGAGGAAATTTCGGAATTCGGAATTCTTTCATTACACCGGTTAATATAATCATATCCTCAGGGATATTAGATTGGTCAACAATCTCCAATATAAAGCCTTCAACGTCTACTAGACCATATAATTTTCTGTTTGTAGTATAAAATGGAATAATTGCGACAGGTTCTCGTTCGACAACATCTATTATTAACGTTGAAGGAATCTCCGTTTTTATATCGACGTGTTTTATATAAAGAACCCCCTTCAAAAGTCTTTTTTCTATCTCTTCATCTGAGATAGAAGAGATTTTATCCACGCCGATTTGCATACCAGATGCACTTATAATTTTTTCTGTGGGAACTCGATTATTTCCTTTCACCACTATTTTCTCCAGGAGAAAGACATCAGATTGTAAGATAGAATGATAGCCTCCCGCTATGACAACGATAATTGCGATGAAAATAAAGACCAATCGACAAATACCGCTCTTAGGCATATTTTGGACCATTTTCTTTCACCCCCACGGAGCTATTGAAAATTAAATCCCAATACCCCATTACCCCTTCCCCTTTTTTGATTGTTCCTCAAAGGGGTACTGTCAATAGTGAAATAATTAACCACAAAGACACCAAGAACACAAAGGAAAAACTTTTTTTTTGTCTTCTTTGTGTCTTTGTGCCTTCGTGGTTACAGTGTTCTCAGTGTTCTCTGGGGATTAGTTGAATTTCAAGTTCCAGTTCAATCCCTGTTTGAGATTTAACTCTTTCTCTAACTAAATCAATTAAATCCAGGACATCCTTAGCAGTTGCTGAAGAAGAATTTACAATAAAATTTGCATGCCTTTGTGAAACTTCTGCGCCGCCAACTTTGCTACCCTTCAGACCACATTCATCGATAAGTTTTCCGGCTGATGCGCCTGCTTGTCCCGACGCGGACGGCAGAGGATTTTTGAAAACACATCCCGCGCTGGGTAAAGAGAGCGGCTGTTTAGATTGACGTTCCTTGTACAGTTTTTTCATTTCCGCTTCGATTTTTTCCTTAGAATCCCTTTTTAATTGCAAAGTCGCTTCAAGAATACAGAAATACTGTTTTAAGTCGCTTTTTCGATAATCAAATCCCGCCTGTTCATTTGATATCGTTATCACTTCGCCTTTGTGAGTCATCAGAAGGATTTGCGTTACAACTTCACCTATCTCTTGTCCATAAGCACCTACGTTCATTATCAAAGCGCCGCCCAAAGTCCCTGGAATACCGTAAGCAAATTCCATTCCGCTTAAAGAGTTTTGTAATAGTTGTTTCGTCAGTCGATTGAGAGTTATTCCCGCCCCAGCGGTAACCTGGGTACCATCGAACTTAATTTGGCTTAAACCTTTTGAAAGCACCACGATAACGCCGTTATATCCTGCATCGCTGACCAGTATATTAGTTCCACGTCCAATTACCATGACAGGAAGTTTGAAGCGTTCGCGGAAAGAGACGATAGATTTAAGTTCACCGATGCTATTGACCTCAACAAACGCCAAAGCTGGTCCACCAATCGAAAAAGAGGTATGCTTAGATAGAGGTTCGTCATATTTAACCTTACTAGCGATTGCTTTTAACTCATCCTGCCAATCCATTTTGAATTTACTATGGTCAGAGTTCTCAGTGTTCACTGTGGTTCCAAAAGCTGAAACTCTGCACGCCTGAAGGCGGCCGTAA
>DTYX01000304.1 GCA_012961655.1 Candidatus Poribacteria bacterium | reverse complement strand
TAAGCCGAAGGCGTGCGTTGTTTTTTGCATATTTGTCTATGGAATAAGGAACTATTAGGCTTTATCTTTAGATAGGTGTAGCAATCATGTTTTTCAGAATTCTGGTCACCAGTTCAGCATTTTCCTTAACTTGAAAGTCGAACATGCCGACCGCTATAAAAGTGGCGCCCGCTTCAAAAGCGTGCCTGAATCCTGATTCTGGATTATCTCTACCTGCGCCCAACACCTTAAAGTTGATGAACGGTTTATTGATATTTTTCATGGCGCATTTCGCAGCTTCTGGGTCGTCGCAACAATAATCGACTTTGTTCAGAGTCATCATATAAAATTCCGCGCCCAAATCCAACTCTTCCGCCTTTTCAATGATGACAGGTTTATGAGAGCAGATACCGGCGACCATGCATCTTTCTTTCATCAGAGCAATCAGTTCGCGAAGCTCTTCTGTCCTGTTTTCCGCAAATATACCTTCCGTCGCGCCGCCCTGTATGAACGCAGCAATAGCCTTATTGCCGGCCGCGATTTCGATCTGCTGTTTCATGTGCTTCATCAGTCCCAACTTCCTTCTATCGGGCGGAATCTGACAAATCCATTGTATCCGATGTCCCATCACTTTTTCATAAAGGTCGAGCGACCTGAGGATGTTGTCTTCGGTTTCTATCAAGGCTGTATTGATACCGTTGGCGGTGCATAGCTGCAGAGTCTCAGTGATCTTTTTATCGGTGAAATATTCCCTGAACAACCTGCCCAGGTACACCAAATCGCCGCCATGTGCATACCCACCGAATGGATTACCAGCACAGATTAATCTACTGACATGGTAATCACCCAATTTTGCTGTCTGCATTGTGTTATCTCCTGTTTTTCTCCAGACTTCCGAAGTCTAATTTTATTTACGTAATCGTGAAGATCTGCGCCGTACCTGCATCGCAATACCAAAGAACGCCCTTCCGAATCGTCAAGCCGTGAGGTTCTGGATACGGTTGTGGAACCTCGATTTTATCCACTGCTTCACCTGTCTTTGGATTCAGCTTGTAGATGGTTCGATGATTACTCTCCACGCACCAAAGATATCCATCGTCCCATGCAAGCCCATGTGGTCTGTTGCCGGGCGCAGGGATGGTATGAATAATTGAATAATCCGACGGCTCGATCTGATAGATGGTTTGAGACGGCGGCACAGCCATCCATAATTTTCCGTCCACCCACTCTAAACCGTGCGCGCCTGTTTTTTCGGCTCCAGGCGTGGGATATGACGCAATCGTCGTGCCATCGTTCTTATTGATTTTCAAAATTTCTCGACTATATGTGGATGCCGCCCACAACTCACTGCCAGTATCCGTGATTCCGCTTCCTCTGTCAGATTCCGTTTCAAGAGTCAGCAGAACGGAACCGTCGTCAAAGGAGACCTTGAAAATCTGATTTGTTCTCTGGTCTAAAAACCATAAACCATCGCTTACAGCCTGCATGCCGTTGGGCTGCGGTCCAGGGGCTTTAAACATAAATTCAAACTTTTTCGCCATTGCAATATCCTCAAAAGA
Source organism: Candidatus Poribacteria bacterium (assembly GCA_012961655.1). GTDB lineage: Bacteria > Poribacteria > WGA-4E > DTYX01 > DTYX01 > DTYX01. The sequence goes on along the minus strand of DTYX01000304.1, from coordinate 1,768 downwards.
TTTCTAATTTAGGAACACCATCTTCCCCAAATTGGATTTTGATGCTCAACTCAAAGCTATATTACATTACTTGGTTTCTTCCTCATCCGCTGCTTTTTTATCCTTAGTCTCTTCTTCCTTCAGGGCATCCACCTTTCTCAACAGTTGATTATCTATGGTGTATTTACTAACCAGGAAAACTGTCTCTTGGTCAGCCCGTTTCACGTAATACTTTCCACTCTCTTCCTTACCGATGAATAATGTCTTCGATGTGCCATCATTCAAATCGGCGGAGACTAAAGATTTAGGTTCATCCAGACCATATTCTTTCAGTTCCTTCTTTTCGGCGAAATTGTTGGCTTTAAGGGCAGAAAGAGTATTTAGAATTCTCTCAACGACATCCTTTTTGGCGTTCGCCGCTTCAGGCTCAATTAGTTTCCACTTGTTGTTCTCGGTGTCTAATTGAAGGATAATTTTCCCCTCTTCAGATACAATAGTAAGTTTTGTCACATTGCCCGAGCTAAAGTTGAATATTGTCTTATCACGCCACTCGCCTGATTCTTTGCCGAACATCGACCTGAGATTGCCATCCATGATGTACACCTCGTTGGAATCCGCCTTGCGCACGTAACCGCTCCGATAGTCAGTTCCCATCTTGCCCACGAAAAAGTGAGCTATCAGATTGCCGCTTGAGTCGGAAAATTTGGCTTCGATGCCGCTGCTATCTACCTCAAAGATCGATTGTTTTTCAGGTTTATCGGAAATGAGGTTGTCCGTTTTAAATTCAGATACTTTGGAAAGAACATCTTCAACAAATTTTTTGTCGGCGGGATAATTTTCCGATGTTTCCACCAACCATTTGCCGTTGTCCCTGTTTAAAACAGTCGTTTTGTCATCCTTAGTCAACTCAACTTTAGCTACACTATCCGATTTAAAATCGGGAAATAAACTGACTGCTGGTTCCGATTGGTCTAAAGACTCTCTGCCGAATATTAGCCATATAATAAAAAGCACAACGAAAACGCCGAGTAGTATGACAATTTGTTTTATTTTCATTACTCTCTCACCCCTTTTATAAAATGGAGACTCACTAACTTTCTCCTACCTTGATTTAGACTTCACTCCCACCTTTGGGGGAATTTTGTCGGTCGAAATTCTTGGAAATTCGACCTACGAGTTTACTTTCCCAAAACTCGATAAATTCCCTTTTACGCAGAGCGGTTACATCTATCTCACCTGTCTTTGGATTTTGGATTAGGCCCCATTTCTCCATCCCCAGCGCACCTATTATCGCATCTATTGTCCGTCCATATTCATCCATTCCTATCTCTTCAACAGGATGCGCCTCTATATCAAATTCTAATCCTTCTATCGCGCAGTTTAGCACACAAGCTGCATCTACCTCAAAAGAGCGTCCTCCTAAGCCTATTCTGAATGGAACCGTTTTCCATCTAATTCTAGAAGCAAATTCTCGTCTAACGTATGACCTAATCGAACCGGTGTCGAACAAAACAAAACCTGTTTTGCCTTCTATCTTTATATCTTTGAATGTTCGAGCCATTTTGTCTCTTTTCCCTCCTTACCAATGAGCAGAGAATGAGATAATTTCTTACCATCTACCCTGCTATTCACCCTTAAAGCATCATAAAACCTCCCAGCGTGATTCCTTGAATTTAGGGTCAAGCGTGACTTTAACTAGCAGTTTAAGCATATGAACCTTAAACACGTATCGTTTCTCATCATCCCCTCTGCTCTCCAAACTCCTCTTCGCTGCCAACACTACCATCGC
>DTYX01000303.1 GCA_012961655.1 Candidatus Poribacteria bacterium | reverse complement strand
TTCGAATAAGCGTGGTGATTTATCACAACGCTAAGGATTACTTCGATAATTTAAAGTTAATTTTCGGGTGACTCCAGAAATAGAAGACATTCCTGGGTTTACATAGTAAGTATGCCGGTCCAATTTCCCCCTCTCTTCCCAGTGAAATTGAGTCAATCAACTATTATGTGTCCGATGAAGGAGATAAAGATGAAATTAGGTCTCGTAACGTATAACATGGCTAAGGATTGGGACATTGATACAATTATCGAAACCTGCGCGGCGACCGCTTTTGAGGGAGTTGAGTTGAGAACGACGCACGCGCATGGTGTGGAGGTAACGCTCAGCGCGGACGAACGAAGAGTCGTAAAACGAAAATTTGAGGAATCGCCCGTTGAGTTATGTGGACTTGGTAGCGCCTTCGAATATCATGCCATCGACCAAGATGAGCTGCGTCGAAATATCGAAGGAACAAAAGAATATGCTAAATTGGCTCACGACGTCGGCGCTTCTGGAATCAAGGTCCGTCCCAATGGTCTACAAGAGGAAGCTGGAATTCCGAAGGGAAAAACCTTGGAACAGATCGGACTCGCCTTGCGTGAATGTGGCGAGTTTGCGAAGGATTATGGCGTCGAGATTCGGTTAGAGGTACATGGACGCAAAACCTCTGAAGTTCCCAACATCCGCGCCATCATGGACGTAGCCAATCACGACAACGTCTTCGTCTGCTGGAATTCAAATCAGAGCGATGTTGATAGTAATGGTTCGGTGAAGGGGAATTTTGAATTGGTCAAGGATTGGATACGCCTGGTCCATACGCGCGACCTTTACGTGCAATCGTATCCGTGGCGCGAGTTGTTTGCGCTATTGATGAATGCGGGCTATCGAGGATATTGCCTGGCGGAGATACCGGGAAGCTCTGACCCAGAGCGCGTGATGAACTACTGCAGCGCTCTCTGGCGCGAGCTATGCCGCCAGTGAAAGGTAAACTTTCGTGAAACGTGATTTGGATAGTAGAAAACTAAATTCACGTTTCACGATAAAATGAAACGTTTCAGGATGATGTACAAAATGAACATTAAAAGCATCGTCCAGCATAACACAATCAAAGCCGCAAATATCCAGTTCTTCGGTTTTCCTCTATTCTGTTCAAACCACAGCCGCGATTTTTCCTGGGAATCCATCCACACATCCTTTGGAATCAGCCGAATAGCTATCCATATTCCAGCCGGCAAAAGAATCACGTCATCCAAATAACCCAGAACGGGAATAAAATCGGGAATCAAATCGATGGGACTAAAAGCACATCCCACGACAACAGCCGCCCAAAGTTTGGAATACCACGGTGTCCTTTTTGTTTCCTACCTACCAGTACGACATTCCCCTGCGAAACTTCAGTATATTCAATCTTAAAGCCCGCATTTTGGAGAATTTGACGCCAATAGTCCTCTGTGAGCCAGCGCGAAAAAAGATACACGAACGGCGTGAAGGCTAAGAAATTGGTGAATCCCTTGTGAACCGCCTCAAAAATGACTACACGTCCTTCAGGTTTCAGTATTTTGTATATTTTTTTCATGCAACAGAGTTTTTGTTCGTCCCCTCTGCGTCTTCCACCCGCATGCAGATGTTGTAATATATATCCGCAGATGGCGACATCGAAAAAGTTTTCATCGAACTGTAAGTCATTCGCATCCATATTCCGAAAACTGACTTTATGCGCGACTTGCTCAATTTCTGCATTTTCGAGCGTCCGTTGAAGCGAATGTCCAAGGGTATGCGAGGTAAAATCATAGTGTTTCAGGGTTGAACGCAAATGCTCATGCCAAATATCTATCGCAACCACCTTGCCTGTGGTAAGACGCTTGGCAAATTCTATCGCGTGCAAACCTCTGCCTGTACCGACATCAAGAATGCGCTCGTTTCCGGATAGGTCTAGCAAATCCGCGATGCGGGCTGCTTTGGCGACACGATTTTCGGGAATCACATAGACACCGAGAAAATGCCCAATCGTCTGCAGAATCCCATAGACTATAACGATTAGCCCAATGCCCAGGGCGATTCTATTCCCACAATAATGTCCTGTAATAACGCCGACAACTCCGCAAAACTCGATAAGCAAAAAACCGCCGAGGAATGCGTTCAAGGCAAAATAGCCGTATTTCGGTCTTCGACTGCGTTGGAATATCAGGTCCTATTTCCTCCTGCATCGCTGTTTGTTGTTGGAGAAGTATACCACCGAATCTATGTTATGTCAACTTATTAAGCTACGGAACGCAAATGCCTCACGCGAAAAAATAGTGTAGCAGAATTGCCGGAAGTCTTGCGACTTCCGCTACGAAAATTCTATCATGGGGAATTTCTGACGGGATAATTTTTTTATTGACTTTGTCAGTGCATTTCGTTAAACTAATCGAAAAGGCTTTTGACGTAACGAAACAACATTTTACATGGAGATTGAAAATGGAAAAATTAGCGATTGATGGTGGACAGCCCGTCCGCACTAAACCGTTTCCTTCGGGGAAAAAGGTCGGCGAAGAGGAATTAGAGCAATTACGAGAAGTAATAGAATCTGGCAATATGTTTCAGGGCGCCAAAGTACAAGAGTTTCGGGAAGGCTTTGCGAAGATGTACGGCTCCAAATATTGTGTTTCAAGCACTTCGGGAACGGCGTCGATTCATGTTGGGGTGGCGATGGTCAATCCGAATCCCAGCGATGAAATCATCACGAGTCCAATCACCGACATCGGCACAATCATCCCCATCATCTATCAGAACTGCATCCCGATTTTCGCGGATATTGAGCCTTATACGTGGAACATGGATGCGGCTGATTTAGAGCGCAAGATCACTGAGAAGACGAAAGCCATTATCGTCGTTCATCTATTTGGGAATGCGGCGGACATGGACGCAATTATGGCGGTTGCTAAACGACATAATATTCCCGTAATCGAAGATTGTTCGCAGGCGCACAGGTCAACATACAGGGGCAAACTGGTTGGCACGATTGGCGAAATCGGATGTTTTAGTCTGCAACAGAGCAAACACATGACGACGGGCGATGGCGGGATGACCATCACAGATGACGACGATTACGGCGCGCGAGGCACTTTCTTCGTCGATAAGGGCTGGCAGCGTGGATTGCCCGGCGCTCGTCAGTATATCATGCTGGGAATGAATTACCGCATGACGGAATTACAAGCCGCTGTCGGCATCGCTCAGCTCGGCAAAGTGGAACAGGTAACGACTTTACGGAATCGAAACGGTGATTTATTGACGGAACTAATTTCCGATGTAAATGGCATTGCAACGCAAGGGGTGATTGAAGGCAGTAAGCACACCTACTGGCAGTACGGTTTCACCGTTGACTCAGACGCCAACTTCACCGCCGACCAATTTTCTCAGGCTCTTTCAAAAGAGGGAATTAGCTGCGGCGCACACTACATTGGCAAACCCATCTTTCTGTGTCAGCAGGCATTGGTGAATAAGACGATATTTGGCGATTCGCATCATCCCTTCGACCTGCCGGCAGCCAGAAAAGATGTCGAATACACTGAAGGCTTATGTCCCGTTACGGAAGCGATTCTGAATCGTATGGTGACAATCGGCATCAGCCAGTTTCTTGCGGAAGAGGATATTTTAGACATCGCCAAAGGTATTCGCAAAGTCGCTGAAGGTCTGGCGAGAAAGTAGTGGGCTGTAGCCGAATCCCCGAACTTTGTCAAGTTCGGCTACATT
>DTYX01000302.1 GCA_012961655.1 Candidatus Poribacteria bacterium | reverse complement strand
CGCGGTTGGATGCTTCCACCTGTAACTGCCGTTCGTAGTAGCGCCGTTCGTAGTAGCGCAATTTATTTCGCGTCAAACGACGGCGATAAATCGCCTTACTACGAACAGAATTATAAAAATGCGGGACAATCAGCTCCCATTCATAGAGAGGACGAATTCGAAGGAAGAGTTGAATCAGAAGACTGGACGGAGCATGACGAAAAAATACTCGCGCGTGAAATCGGACGCTTGACTTTGTCACTTGACGCCGCTGAAAAATTATCTGATGCAAATTGTACTTTGCTCGTTGCGATTCACTATCCACCGGCTTATCCTGATGGTGTGGATAGTCCATTTACAAACCTCATTGAACAATATAAACCTAAGATAGTTGTCTATGGTCATTTACATGTTGAGCGTCAGCGAAATCCTGATGAAGTCGGGAACGCATTTCAGCACGCAGGTTTTGGGGGACAACGCGGCTCTACGAGTTACCGTTTGGTCAGCTCGGATTACGTCGGTTTTCAGCCCGTTCGCATTTTGTAATCGGGGAGTCGAATTCACCGCTAAACCGAAGGGCATGTTCGCGGACTCATCATGCCAGGTGACTCGAAGGCAGAAGAGATGAGGATTATATAGAGATATTTTCTAAACTATATCGGAGGTAAAAGATGAAAGTTGGTCTTTACTCAATAACCTATCTAGGTATATGGTATAATGGCCCAGCGCTTACATGGAAAGAGACGCTTCACAAAGCCAAGGAGTATGGCTACGATGGCGTTGAATTTGATGGCAAGCGGCCTCACGCAAACCCCATGGACTGGGATAGGAAGACTCGTGATGATGTGCGCAACGAAGCTGAAAAGTTGGGCTTGGAGTTGCCCGCTATCGCTTCAAACAATGATTTCTCTAGTCCTGTACCCGAACATAGGGAGTGTCAACTCCTGATGGTACGTGAGCAGGCGCGTCTGGCGGCGGATTTGGGAGCTAAGGTGGTGCGGCTTTTTGCCGCTTGGCCGGGGGTGACTTTCCGGGATGGACTAGCTCATTATGAGGAAGCCAGGCAAACCTGGCAAGAAGCATTCCAAAATCTCCCCCGTCAGATACGCTGGAGATTGGTGCGCCAATGTCTCAAGGAAGCGGCAGCCATCGGCGAAGAATTCGGTGTGGTAATGGCGCTGCAAAACCATGCTCCGATTATACGACACTGGAAAGACTGTTATGATTTAGTTAAGGAAGTGAATTCGCCTTGGCTCAAGGTTTGTCTGGACTTGCCAATCATGACCAATTATGAAAAAGAATGGGTGCGTCAGGCGGCTCTCACAGTAGGCAATCTTCAGGTACATTCTCATTTCGGAGGTGAGTTCCGCCGCGACGACGAAGGAAAGATTCAACTCCAAAGTTTCAGATTTGCCCAACCAGTGCCGGATTATGCTCATTTCATCGAACTGATGAAAGAGATAGGTTATGACGGCTACATCTGCTTTGAATTCTGTCATCCAACTTTGGATGAAAATCACAATCCAGCGGGCATCGACTATGTAGATAAGCATGCAGCTATGGCTGCAGAGTATATGCGCGAGTTGATATCTACGACTCGCTAGACGCTATGATGTGGTCGACGCCTTTACGAACCAGGGATAGGGTCTGGCTAACAAGCCCTGATGCTTAGGACTTGTCGTTTGTATTCAAATTTTCCGTTGCGCTGCTTCGAGCATGCTGATATAATACTTTATTTCGGCGATGAAACCCAAAAAGAGAATTAAAGGTAAAACGGTCAAGGTTTACTGCGTGAAATGCAAAACCTTGCTTTATAAATATCGCAAACAAGGTACTGGACATTTGCTTAAATGTTATAAAAATAGAATTGCAAAAGATTTTACTCAAGGGAACCTAAAGTGTCCCAAGTGCGAAGAGCAATTTGCCAGAGAAGCCATGATTCATGGCAGCCCAGCCTCGAAAATTATTCAAGGCAAGGTTTTTGTAAGAAAGTGATTGGAAAAAATTTCCCCGAGCCGCCGTGCCCAGCGTATGACTAACCTAAGTCGCTAGTTAGAAGGTTACTGAAAAGGTAAAAAGGCGTGGGGAAAGGATGGAAAGGGGAGAAAGCTTTCCTTCCCCGATTTTCGGGACAAGATGCTTGCACTACTACTCTAAGTGAAAAACTCGTGTAACCAAAAGAAGCAGTGAGGAAGAAAGTAACCACTGTGAACTTAACAAAAAGGTTATGAGGACGGAGTTACTTCGTAAACCACGTTGCTTGCGGATAATCCAATTCTGCGGGATATGTTATCCCGGTGGCCAGTGCATTTGACGACCGCCCAGAAGATGAACATGGATATGCGCGACCGACTGCCCGCCAAGAGCGTTGCAATTCAATACCAGCCGAAAGCCAGCGTCAGCAATTCCCTCTTGCCGCGCGATGTTCGCCGCAGTGAAATAAAGATGGCTGAGAAGGGCAGACTGTGATGAATCCATTGATAGTATGTTGTCAAAATGTTGTTTTGTGATGATTAAAATGTGAATTGGAGCTTGAGGGTTCAAATCCCGAAAAGCAATTACCTTATCATCTTCAAAGACAATATCACTCTGAATTTCGCCATTAGCAATTTTACAAAAAATACAATCTGACATTTATCGTCCCCCTTAGGAGTTCAGCATTTGGAATTCGGAATTAAAAAACAATTCCGAATTCCTTTCGTCGCCTTCTGTTCATCTTTACTAATTATGATATGCCGATTATTTCTTCTCTTCCTTAGGTTGTTCTTTCTCTTTCAGGATTTTATACAGTTCTACCTCTTTGATAATTGGGTTTATGTCTATGAAGGGTTCACCATCTCTACCGCCGCCGCCACTGCTAGTACCACCAGACGTTGGACGTGTACGTCGAATCATAACCCGGATTTGATCTGTATATACACCTTTGCGGGGATGTATAATCAAGAGTGGGCTTATATTTCTTTTAATCTCTTTAACTACTTTCCACTCATCTTCAGCGCCACCGGGCACATGAGCCCAAATCTCACAATGGTCAAGTATCCTGTCCTTGTCGCTGTAGATTTTAATCTCGTCAATCTGTTTAGGCTCACGCAAGATAACATCCACACCAGTGTAGTCATCCTCTAAGCTCTTATCCTTGTAGATTACCGGCAGAGGTTTCGTCTTCTCGCCGTAATCTCGGTCACCATCGATAACCCATGGGGTGTTAGAGTTAGACCCCATAGACCTCAACGCGTAGTTCTCACTTAACGGAAGCTCTTTGAAAAGAGCGTTATAGATTGAACAACCTACTAAAGTTGAAGTCAGAAAAATTACCCCGGCAAAGGTCAAATAGTTCCAACGCATTTTTTACGCCTCCTAATTTTATAGTTTGTAGGTCGAAATTCATAAGATTTTATAGTTTATTATTCGCCAGCGATTCGTTTAACCAGTTCAGCGAACCGTTTCCCGAACCGCTTGCATCTTTCCAAATCTTGTTCCCCAGGCTTGCCTAAGGATGTCACACCGTAGTGATGTCCTCGGGGGTCGCCCTGAACTATCATACCGTGAATGAGCAAAGCTTCAAGGATACTGATTACAGTTGTTTCTTGCCCTGTGACAGCCGCTGAGGCGAATGCCGCGCCGGCTTTACCATCGAGTTTGCCATGATGCCTAACGCTATCATCCAAAAACTTCTTTATCTCAGCGGCCATCGTACCATAGTATGTCGGTGACCCAACAACTAAGCCATCGACATCTAAGAGTTCATCAATATCAGCATCCTCAACCTTCTTACATTCGACAACCAAGCCCTCCTCTGCAATTGCTGCCGCTATAGATTTTGCCATCGACGCTGTATTGCCACTGCGAGAATAGTATACCACTAAAACGTTTGGCATTCGAACACCTCCTCAGTGAATATCGCAATTGCGTGATTTTATAGATTATTATTCCGTGTTCCTGTTATATTGCTCTCCCAAAAATCTTGGGTTTTGGCGGCAAAATCGCGAAACCATTCCCAAAACTGTTTGTTACAGCGCTCCCACTTGCTCATGAGGTATCGGCTGAAGAGATATAACTTCCATCTCCGCAATGAATAAAATTTCTTCCACGCCCATATGAACTTTTCCTGTAAGTCTAACAGACTTATCTTCTTAGGAAAAAAAACGACGTGTGTACCGTCGTACCAAGACCAATTTTTCGTGAAAATCCGCCCTTGGGATTCGAGTTCTTCATACAGTTGCGTCCCAGGAATCGGAAAGAGAATGGAGAATTGAGCCAGATCTAAGTTCATATCCCGGCAGAATTTAACTGTATGTTCGATGGTGCTTACGTCATCTTCATCCGCGCCAATCATGAACATACCGTGGACTTTGATATTATGTTTATGCAGTGAATCTATGCATCTGCGGATGTCCTCAACATCCTGTCTTTTGTTAAGTTCTTTCAACGCGTTTGGATTGGCTGATTCAAAACCCACAAGGAGATATTCACAATTAGCTCGGGACATCATATCGAGCAGTTCCTTGTCACGCGCTATCTCCACTCGTGATTGCGCTAACCATTTAAAGTTTAGATTCCGCGTCAGGACACCATCAAGCATCGTCTTTGCTATCTCTTTGCTGGCGCCGAAATTATCATCATAAAAGAAAAATTTCGTGTACCCATTTTCGACGCGCATTTGCAACTCGCCAAGAATGTTATCGGCGCTGCGGAACCTGTACTTCCGACCAAATAACGATGACACTGAGCAGAAGGTACAATTGAAGGGACAGCCGCGGGAGGTTGCAATAGGCGCCAAACCCTTATTTGGTTTGTCATCCAATAAACTAAAGTCGGGAAATGGAAGCTCATCCAAATCTTCTAATATTTTCCCTTTTATCACTTTCGACGAATCGTTGCCGTCTATCACGTCAGAAATAACATCCTCCGCTTCTCCCTGAACGACAACATCACCGTGTTGTAGCGCTTCTTGAGGCATGCTGGACACATGCGGGCCACCGAAGATAATTTTAGTGTCTGGTCGTTGTTCCCTTATGGCATCAGCAATTTGATATCCTCTATTTACCGTCGGAGTCATAGTTGAGAAGCCGACAATATCGGATGAAAGAATTTTTTTATCTAACCTGTTTTTTTCTTCGTCATAAACACTCTGAATATTTTCGGACATAATTGTAATTTCATGTCCTTGTTGTTTCAGCATCGTGCCAAGGTATAGTGTCCCAAGGAGAGGCAATCGCGCAAAACCGTAAGCGTTAAAATCCGATGCGGGTTCAATAAATGTAATTTTAGCCATAACACATCCTCAATTTTGAATTGCGTTTTAAATTATTAGCAAACTGTAGGATTAAATTCCCATGCCATCAATTTTTGCTCCACAATAGGGACATTTAACCTCTTTAATTTGATATTTAAGGATACGATATCCGAAGCGTTTTATCAAGATTTTTTTGCAGTTATAGCAGTAAGTATTTTCGCCTTCATCGCCGGGAACATTGCCGCAGTAGACATAGCGTAATCCGGCGTCCAATCCAATTTGCCGCGCTTTGTGAAGAGTTTCAACAGGTGTGCGCGACAAACGGGTAAGTTTATAAGTTGGATGAAAAGCACTAATATGCCAAGGGGTTTCTGCCCCTAAGCTCAGAATGAATTCAGCAATTTGGCGCAATTCCTCAGCGCTATCGTTCATCGTGGGGATGATAAGAGTCGTCACCTCGACCCATATCCCAAGTTTTTTCATCAGCTTCAATGATTCTAAGACAGGCTCCAAACGTGCGCCGCAATTTTTCCGATAAAATTCATCACTAAAACTCTTGAGGTCAACATTCGCAGCATCTAAATATCGATTGATAGTCTTTAACGCTTCGGCGGTCATATATCCATTAGTCACGAAGATATTTTTAATCCCCTTTTCCGTTGCGAATTTCGCTATATCGTAGGCATACTCGAAGAAGATAGTCGGCTCAGTGTAGGTGTAAGCAATAGTGCGCGCTTCAGCGCGGATGGCATCCGATACAACATCCTCAGGGGCGTAATCTCGACCAATTATCTTCGAAAGGTCACGAGGCATCTGCGAAATGTCAGCATTTTGACAGTGTTGACACTGAAAATTGCATCCTACCGTTGCAATTGAATAAGATGTCGTGCCAGGGTAAAAATTATAGAGAGGCTTCTTTTCAATTGGGTCCAAATGCGAGGCTATCATTTTTCCATAAACTAAGCTATACAGCGTCCCAGACCTATTTTCACGCACAGCGCAGATGCCGCGTTTTTTATCTGCGATGTTGCAACGATGATTGCATAAATTGCACTGGACCCTATTGTCCGTTAGTTTTTCGTAGAGCATTGCTTCTTTCATGACAGCCACCTACTTTCATGAGAAAGAATCAGAAACCAAGTTTTTCCCAAAAACTCGGTTTCTATGTACTGATAAACATTATAACAAAATCAGGAGTAGGAATCAAGTGAAAAATTTCATTTATAGAAATTCCAATTCTGGGGCTTGTCCGAAGCAACCGGCCGAAGTCTTGCGACTTCAGCTATG
>DTYX01000301.1 GCA_012961655.1 Candidatus Poribacteria bacterium | reverse complement strand
TTCGCGACTTTTCCTAATGTAAAGATAATTTCTTTGATTTTTCTGTACTATATCATAATCTAACTGATTTTGCACCTGAGCGGCAAGCAATCGGATGGATACCGCCAGAACACGGATTTTTCCCTATATAACACTTATGGCAAAATACAACATGTAACTCAAAGGGATTTAAAGGTGGGGCTATCGTTGGGTGGGACATCAATGGAACGCGGCTATCCTCATACCTGGCTCATTAATAACGAGGCGCCTTACATTCATCCGCTAAAGGTCGCGCATGAAAAAACCAATGATAGACAGAAAAAACGCATCTGGAATTTTGACCTGTTTTTGAAATCCCCCATCAATACAACGTCAAAACTTGGCGCAAATCTATACTACTTTGACAACTATTCTCAATCGTTGTTCAACCCGAATAATCTAAAAGACGATAACCGTCCTTACGGTTTCTTCACGGATTCAGATGCCAGAAAAGCGGGAGGGCTGGTACAGGTTGATATCTCTCGCTTTCCCAAAAACTATCTGATTTTGGGGTTGGACGCCCAAATAGATTGGGTCGATTCCAAACCAGTTGAAATAATGTTCGGCAAACATCAATCTAACACATTAGCAGGATTTATACAGGATAAAATCACAGTCAGCGATAATCTTGCGAATATCTGAAAAAAAGAGGTCCATTCCGGCATAAATTTCAGGCAAAATCCGAGTTTGAAAGCGGAAAAGCTCCGTTTCTACGGTGAAATCGGGCTGAGACGAAAACTGTCCAATTTCCTGCAAACTGATACATCACTTTTCATCTACGACTTTTCGGATATGATATTTTGGCAGCGTATAAGTGAAAACGAATTTCAAGTGACTAATCTCAACCATTCTTTAATAAAGGGCGTGGAAACCGGAGTGAAATTTTCTTGGCGCAGATTGTCTGCTATCGCAAACTATACCTACCTTGACGCCCAGGACAGAACAGAAGGCAGAATTGATGACCAATTGCCCTACAAACCGAAACACACAGCGTATATTGCGCTGGATTACCAATACGCTCGTTTTAGATTGGGCGCGTCGCTTCGATATGTAAGCAAAATCGAGGAGGCGATATTTTATCCCAACGACGCGCCGGAGGCATTCTATGTCGTAAACGCGAAGTTATCTTACAATGCATCTAGCCGAATTACATTGTCAGCCGCTGTTAATAACCTATTAAATCGTCAATACGAGGAGATGGCGCGATATCGAATGCCCGGTAGGTCAATTGCTTTTAGAATAGTTGTAGACTGATACATTGACGTACTCAAGTTGCTAGTAATATCAGGTGAAGGAAACAAAGAGAGCCTTGCAAGTATCTTATGACAAAGGCAAGATGGCAAGGTGGCAAAACGGCAAGGCAGACACTTGCCTTTTTGTCCTCTTGCCCTTCTGCCGTCAGAACTTCGACTTTAGACACTTTTAGATATTTTCTTTACTTTACCACAACGTTAATGTTTACAGACATCCAGCTATCACAGCTTCCCGGACGCGCGCATCCGCGAGCCATAGGTCTCGATATCGACCTTCTCTCGGTCCGTCAGAACGGCTCGTTCAGAAAGCGCGGCTGCGATTCTACAAAAACGAGCCACATCTCTCAACCCCATTATCGTCAAATGCACAGCGTCATGACTTAGGACGTAGCGATAGAACTGTGCCTCAGGCGGCGCGTCTGGACCATCGAATAATTTATCATTGCGCGATGCGTTCATGATAATCACACCCGTGTTATGATGGCGTGCTTGTGGAAAGACTGTCTCTTCAGGCTCCTTCATGGCGCAATTGTACCAGCACAACACAGTATCGAAAAGACCAGTGGCAACGGCCGCCTGTATCTGAACCCAATCGTGTCCGGTAACCCCGATGAAACGCACAAGTCCTTCCTCCCGCGCTTTTTGAACTGCCTCCAGCGCCCCTCCTGGTCCTAGAGCTTGGTCGCGTTCAGCCTGGGTATTTAGATGATGGAGTTGATATATGTCGATGTAATCGGCGCCAAGCAGACGTAGAGATGTTTCAAGCTCTCGGCGGGCTCCCTCTGCGTCACGCTTTTGAGTCTTGGTAGCCAGGATAAGGTCATCACGCCGGCCTCGTATAGCCTGTCCGATGACCCTTTCGTCCTCACCATCCCTGTACGTACGCGCAGTATCGACATAGTTCGCCCCGCAGTCAAGCGCGGCGCGATATCCATCAACGGAATCGCAAT
>DTYX01000300.1 GCA_012961655.1 Candidatus Poribacteria bacterium | reverse complement strand
TGCGATGCTGAACTTTTTCTAATTCTATTTTATCCTCTCGGAACGCTGGATTCATGAGGACGTCAGCGAGGATGGATAATCCGGTCTCTAGGTCCTCTTTCAAAACCGACATCGACGCCGAACCTGAGTCATCGCCGATACTCACTTCAACGGAAGCAGCTAAATTTTCTAGAATTTCGTCGAGTTCATCCCCGGTCTTGCTTGTGGTTCCGCCGGTTCGCATTACCGCTCCGGTGATTTCCGCCAACCCAACTTTGTCCGCCGGTTCATAGATTGCCCCTGTACGAATTCGTAAAGTAATATCGATAATCGGTAATTCATGGTCTTCTAACAGGTAAACAATCATCCCGTTGTCTAATTCCACCCGTTGCGGGGCTGGCGGTTGTAGTCGATTCAGTGGTGGATAGACTAGTCCTTCATGAGGCTTTTTTCGAGTTGGAGCATCGGAATTCGGAATTGATGATTCCTCTAAGGATATATCTTGTTGCTTCAATGCCGTTTCCGAAGGAGTTACTGGCGTGGGGACTTCCATCTGCTTGCCGGCACACGCGACAAGAATTAAAATTAAGCTCCATATTATCGAATAAGACACAATTTTTCTCATCTATTTTCCCTCCGTTTCTGACTCGGATTTCTCTGTTACAATCTCTGCTACCGAGCGATTGGAATCAATAAAGTATTCATTGGCGATACGTTTGATGTCTTCCGCGGTTACTTGTTCAATGCGCTCGAGGGACTTGAACAGTTCCCGCCAGTCTCCCATGAGAAACTCATAATTACACAACTGTCTAGCCAGTCCGCTGTTAGAGCGAAGTGAACGGATTAATCCCGCTTTTGCGCGCCGCTTAACCTTGTTCAATTCATCCTCTGAAACTAAGTCGGTCTTCAGTCTCTCAATTTCACCCAGAATCGCTTTTTCGTTTTCGGCGTTCGTGTGTCCTTGCGCGGGAAATGAGTAAAAAACGAAGAGGTTTGGATATTTATTGCCCGGATATCCAGGGAAAGCGCCGGCGGAGATTGAGATTTTCTCGTCCCGGACTAATTTTTTATAGAGACGTGAAGTCCTCCCGGAAGCTAAAATATCCGTAATTGCATCAAACACAGCGTCATCTGGATGTCTTGCTTCCGGTTTATGATAAGCTATAACGATGAGAGGTTGGGTCTGTTCTACAATCTTGACGCGTCGTTCACCTAACTGTTTCGGTTCGATGGTTTCAACGTGAGGAGGATTCGGGCGGTGGGGAATTCTACCAAAATATTTTTCAGCCATCTCAATGACCTCATCGGTATCGACATCGCCGACAATTGCGGCAACCATATTACTGGGGGCATAATGTTCCTCAAAAAATTTTAGCGCTTCCGCGCGGGTCGTTGTGTTGATATCCGACATGTGGCCGATGACTGGATATCCATACGGATGCGCCAGGTAAGCAATTCCCTTGAGTTCCTCAAGAAGCCTACCGATGGGACGACTTTCGACGCTGCGACGCCTCTCCTCTTTGATGACATCTTTCTCTTTGAAAAACTCTCGCATCACGGGCTGAATAAATCTCTCAGATTCAAATGCCATCCACAATTCAACTTTATTTGACGGGAGGCTATAAAAATACACCGTAAAATCAGCAGATGTTCCGGCATTGACATCAACAGCCCCCTCACGCTCTAAAATTTTGGTATATTCTTCGCCATCAGAGTATTGAGAAGCCTCTTCCTGAAGTGTCTTAAATTCAGTTTCCAATTGCTTCAGTTTCTCCGCGTCCGCGAGACGTCCTTTTGCCCATTCCGCTCTGAGTTCATCATACACCTCATCCATTTTGTCCATCACAGCTTTCTCTTTTTCGTAATCTTTTGTTCCAAGAGTTGTCGTCCCCTTGAATGCCATGTGCTCAAATACGTGGGCGATTCCTGTATTGCCGATGACTTCATCAGCGCCGCCGACGTTGACGCAAATATGTCCGGAAAAAACTGGCGCTTCGTGTCGCTCAAGGATAATGAACTTCATTCCGTTGGACAAAACATGCTCACTGATTTTTTGTTCAATCTCCTCAAAGCCGGCGGCATATAGTGTCGTCGCGTATAAAATGAGTAACAAAAAGATAAAGACATTGAATCGTACTCCAGTTCGAGTCAATGCTATACTTTCGCTGACGCTCAAGGCGTGTCTAAGTTTTCGCATGTTATTGCTCCTTATTATTATGAGCCCAACTTTCGTAGCCGAACTTGCAAAAGTTCGGAATTGGCGAATCCCGAAGTCTTGCAACTTCGGCTACGATAGAATCTTATAAAAAATTGTTAATAAGCGTATTCTTCGCTTAATTCAAAAGCGTTCTCAATATGTTCAATTATAGGTTCGGATGGTTCCGGCGGGAAAACGATAGAGATGACATCAAAACGACAAACGGAGTCGAAAAGAACATTCTCTTGAAGATATTCCAGAGCAGCTTTCGATATTTTCCGCTGCTTGCTGTTGGTAACCGCTAATTGTGGAGTGCCGAATTTCAGACTGCGGCGAGTTTTGACCTCCACGAATGTCAGTATATCTTCATCTTGAGCAACGATGTCTATTTCACCCCAAGTGGAACGGTAATTTTGCTCAATAATCCGATACCCCTTCTGTTTTAGGAATTTTACAGCCAATGATTCGCCTATTTCTCCTATCTGTTTCTTTGAATGTTTCATTTCCTATAGAAACGCAAATTTTCAGACCGATTTAGAGCCACCGATTCAGCGGTTCACGAAGTAACCGCTGAGCGTAGTGAACAGACCGCGCTGATTTTTGCTATCACATCAGCGTTGCCCGATAATCAGCGGGTTATACAACAACTTAAAACTCCGTCGATGAATCGTACAGGGCCCGAATTGAGCGATAGCAGCTCGATGTTGACGCGTGGGATATCCTTTGTGCTGGTTGAACCCATATTGAGGATAGATTTCATGAAACTCACACATTAGTCGGTCTCTGGTAACTTTGGCGACTACAGAAGCCGCCGCGATAGATATACTCCGACTGTCACCTTTTGGAATTGTTTTATGAGGTATAGCAAGAACAGGGGCTTTATTACCATCAATAAGGACATAATCAGGTTTGAGCGATAGGTCAGATATGGCTGCAGCCATTGCTTTCAACGTAGCTGCAAGAATGTTTGAATGGTCAATATCTTCATTGCTGATAATTCCAACACCTATTGCGAAGGATTGACGATGTAGCTCAGCATAGAATCTTTCACGTTGAAGTTCGGTCAACTGTTTGGAATCAGTTAATCCCGTAAGACGAAGTCGGTGAGCGAAGCGAACAGGGATAAGTTTATTCTTGGGAAGGATGACAGCAGAAGCGACAACCGGCCCCGCCAACGCGCCGCGCCCAGCTTCGTCAACACCGGCGATAAATTGATAACCAAGCCGATATAGAGATGATTCGTATACAAGCAGGTCTGCTTCCTGCATGTTGATGCTCCTCAACCATTCAAAATAGTGGAGATAAATTATGTATTACTTAAATCTTTTCTCTTTGATGCGAGCCGCTTTGCCGGTGCGTTGTCGTAGATAATATAATTTTGCTCGGCGTACCGCGCCTCGTCGAAGAATATCTATACTTTCAATGTTGGGCGAGTGAAGCGGGAAGGTGCGTTCAGCGCCAACACCATAAGAAAGTCTCCTCACAGTAAAGGTCTCATTTAATCCGCCATGGCGCCGACGTATAACCGTACCCTCAAACGCTTGGATGCGTTCTTTATTACCTTCAACAACCTTAGTATTCACTCGAATCAGATCACCTGGGGAAAAATCAGGTATATACTCAGGTTTCTTCATATATTCGCTTTCGATGGATTCTATTAAGTTCATTTTCCTTCACCTTCTAAACTATATGTTTTTGAAATCTTGCTATGGAAGTCAATCGTTACAAGATTTTAAAGATTCAATGAATGACAAATCTTCATCGGAAAGATAAGCTGTATCCAATAGTTCTGGTCTGCGTTCAAAAGTGCGCTTCAGAGATTGTTGCCGCCTCCATTTACGAACCTTTTCGTGGTGCCCGCTGAGCAAAACTTCAGGCGCCTTCATGCCGTCATATTCCGCTGGACGGGTGTAGTTGGGACAATCCAACAAGTCACCGCTAAAGGAATCTTCTTGCGCCGATTCATAATCTCCTATTGCGCCTGGGATAAGCCGGACTACCGCGTCAATAAGGACTAACGCGGGCAATTCGCCTCCGCTGAGGACATAATCTCCAATCGAGATTTCGTCGGTCACCAACTTTTGCCGAACTCTCTCATCAACGCCTTTGTATCTTCCACAGATGAGAATTAAATGGGACTCAAGCGAGAGTTGTTCTGCCAGTCTTTGGGTAAAAGTTTGCCCCTGTGGAGTGAGATAGATAACTCTGGGAGGAGTTTTGCGGTTCGCTTTCACATACTGTTGTTCTGAGTCGTTTTTCATTATAAACCTTACAGCATTAAAAATCGGCGCCGGTTTTAAAACCATCCCCGAGCCGCCGCCATAGGGATAATCATCCACCGTTCGATGTTTATCTTCAGCGAAATCTCTAAGATTATGCACCCTTGCCAGCAAAAGACCACTTTCTTGAGCCCTTCTAAGCACCCCTACCTTGAGCGCTGCTTCGACCATATCAGGAAACACGGTTATAATGTCGATTTTCATTCTCTAATCTGGATAACAACTCCATCTTTGACAATTATCTCGGCTTGAGAAAGTTTTGCCATAATTTTATCGCCAACTCCAATTTTTACTGGAGA
>DTYX01000299.1 GCA_012961655.1 Candidatus Poribacteria bacterium | reverse complement strand
TGGATACATTGTCGTCTGCGGAATGAATCCAGCGGGATTTTTGGTGATGATGGGATTGACAAATATCACATTGGGATTGATTTATAAACTTCCAATGCCTCTGCAACCGAAGAAAGTTATCGCTGTGATGGCAATAGCCCAAAGGTGGCAACCTAAATTGATTTATGCGTCTGGAGTCGGCACAGGAGTTGTATGGCTCTTTTTGTCTTTGACAGGTTGGATTCAGAAGCTAACAAATCATACACCGAAATCAGTCGTCAGAGGCATTCAGGTAGCCTTGGGCGTCATGCTGGGATGGCAAGGGCTGAAGTGGATTATCGGTTGGCAAACATTAACAATCATGTCCAATGAGTGGATTATCAACGTCGTTTTGGGCGTTACCGCTATCATAATAGTTTTGACTTTGCGGGAAAACAGATACGCTCCCGCTGCCGTTGTGCTAATTGTTTTAGGCATTGTTGTTGCGGCGATAAAGGGGGAACTGTTGAAAGTATTTCAAGTTGGATTTGAACTGCCACCCATCACAACATTCAGCTTTCGAGACATTTATCAGGCGATGATTCTGGCGGGATTCGCTCAACTTCCGTTGACCGCGACAAATGCAATTATCGCCACATCAGCTTTAATCAAAGAATATTGGCCTGAGCAACCGGTCAGTGAAAAGAAGCTTGCTCTCAATATGGGAATCATGAATGTCATTGTTGCTTTCTTCGGTGGGATGCCAATGTGTCACGGTGCTGGAGGGCTTGCTGGACAATACTATTTCGGCGCGCGGACGGGTGGAACAAACATCATCGAGGGAATCATCGAAATCAGTCTCGGATTATTTTTCTCCCAAGCTATCGTTGGTCTGTTTACAGCCTTTCCAATGAGTATTATCGGCGCTATGCTGCTCATGGTTGGAATCGCTTTAGCGAAATACGCTTTTACATTACGAGCTAAAGACATCATTCCCGCTGGCGTTACTGCGGGAGTATCTCTCATTTCAAACATGGCGTTTGGATTTGTCGCGGGATTTTTAGTTTACTTCGCTATAAAATATTACTTCCGTGCAACGGGAAAGTGTAATTCCTGTAGCTGGCTGTTTGAATTGACACCAGACAGCAGGATGTAGCCTGACAAAAAAGGAGATAATCATGAAAATTACAAAGATTGAGACATTTAAAGTTGCCGTACCTTATATCCCTGCTATCAGAAAATATCGCCCAACGGAACATACCGACCGCCCTATCCTGCTGATTAAAGTCTACACGGATGAGGGGATTGTCGGTATTGGCGAGGGAGGGCGCGGTGGTGATGTTGACCATCTGATTGCCAATTGGATTGGAAAAGACCCAATGGAGATGAACCTTCAGACAACAGGCGCGCCGTTCCAGCAAGCTCTGTATGACATCGTAGGCAAAGCGCACAATCTGCCAGCTTATAAACTGATGGGAGATTGTTACCGAGATGAAGTACCTGTGGGCTACTGGTCATGCTATATGGCTCCAAAAGATACCGGCAAAGAAGCGGAAGTCGCAGCCAAAAGGGGATTTACAAATCACAAACTGAAGGCTCGACCATGGGATATTGTTCAGCAGGCGGAGGAGATTACGAAAGCGGCTGGACCCGATTATGCCATAACCGTTGACCCCAATGATATGTTTGAAACCGTTGAGCAAAGTGTAAGACTGGCAAAAGAACTCGAACCATACAATATTCTCTGCTTTGAAGATCCAATCGCTAAAGATGATTTTGCCGGTTTTAGGGCGATTCGTTCAAAGGTCGATATTTCAATTGCGCCGCATTTAGGTGGTCCCAGCAATGTGTTGGCGGCCATCAAAGCGGATGCGGCGGATATGTTCAATATCAGTGGCAATCTCGATAGCGTTCTGC
This sequence comes from Candidatus Poribacteria bacterium, assembly GCA_012961655.1. Taxonomy (GTDB): domain Bacteria; phylum Poribacteria; class WGA-4E; order DTYX01; family DTYX01; genus DTYX01. The sequence continues at coordinate 2,908 of DTYX01000299.1, read as the reverse complement.
GTTGCACAGCAATCGCCGATGCGGCGGGAATGCAAGTCTGGTTGCAAGTGGCAGGGCTCAGCTTAGGGATAGCAGCTGCCTTCGCGACACACGTCGGCGCTGTCGTCAAAAATGCCACTCTACCAGCCGATACACTGCATTTCCTCAAGGAGAATGACTTGATAGGCGGTGCGCTGTCGCCAAAAAACGGTCATATCAAAGTACCGCAGTCGCCTGGCTTAGGTGTGGAATTGGATGAGGGCGCTCTGGAAAAATATAGGGTGGGTTAGATTTGGTTTATAGTCATTCTTCGGATTCAAAGCGAATATATACAATATTCTGACGAATCCATCTTTGCCAATTAAGCACTTGCTGTTCAGCATGCGTTAAAGCAGACGATGGGTCACCATTTTTCAGGTAGAGTCCTCTTTGTAAACATTATAACTACCCATCAAACAACCTCGGGTCTATCGGATAGTTTCCCCATTCATCGCGGCAACGCTTCATCTCAAGGATGTTTTCCCTCTTGGCGTCTACAGCGAGTGAATGCGTCGAGCCCATGATGTATCCACCGCCTGGCGCGGCGTATTTGAAAGCGTAACGGGCATCGTTGCGTATATCTTCGACATTACCGAGAATAATGTGCTCGTGCCAGATTCCGCCCCACAGACATATCTTGTCGCCAACGCGCTCTTTCAGTTTTTTGATGTCCATACCTCCGCTGGCTTGAATGCCTTCGTAAGCATCGTAGACCTCCGCCAATTCATCGATAATCGGCCAGGTGTGTCCGCAGCAGTGTTTGAGCACCTTCAGACCATGCTTGTGCGCTGCTTCAACGTGCGCTTTGTGCCACGGATAGACCATCTCGCGATAAATCTCTGGGCTTGCCAGCAGTCCTGTACTGCTGCCGAGGTCGCCGCACGGCATAATCCCGTCCGCGCCGAGTTGGGCGTAGAGCGGCACTTGGCGTATCAGCCGCTTGCCCTGCAGTTCCGCTATCTTCTTGCAAATCTCCGGTTGGAGTATGAGGTTCATCCAGGATTCTTCTTCCGTTGCGCCGAACCCTGGAAACCCCAAATCGCCGCACATCACCATGATGAAATGTGTATCCTTCATCTCTTTGACGGCGTGGTGAACCAATTCCCAGGATGAGTCGTTCGGGTCGCCGATAGGTTCCTCGTCCACCCTATCAATCTGTTCCTGCAGGCTTTCGATAGTCGGCGGTTTGTAATTCTCCGTATTTCTCTTGTACGGCATCAGGTCATGGGTCGTTGATGAAACCCGATAGATATTACCGTGGTCGTCGCGGTATGTTACATCATCTATCTTTTTCATCGGTTTGGGATGGTAACCTTTGGGGGGAACACTGCTGACAAAAACAATGTCCATCTCCAGCGCGCGTATCAGATCGAGTCGGTCGCGCTTGTAGTGTTCGACGACTTCGTCGCGCCTGCCGTCCCAATATGCCTGAGTCTGTTTCCTCTTGGCCTGCACAAGCGTTTCGCGGCCGAGTATGTCTTCGTAGACGTTATAGTCAATTGAATGTTCCCCCCACGGGATTCGGTCTGGTTCCCTGTGTTCCAGCGCGGCGAAAACACGTTCTCTTGGTAGCATGTAATTACTCCTTTTTGTTTGATATTGTCAATCATGAATTGACGGATTCACTTTTTGGACTACACGATTCAATCGTTGCTTTTTGCAATAACTGAGTTATTGTACTGTACTGTTAAATAAATCGTGATTGGTTTGTAGTAAGGCAATTCATTGCCGTTCCTTCGCTTCGCTCAAGAGCCTGCCCTGAGCTTGTCGAAGGGACAAGCTTTTGACGCGCAATGGTTTCGATACGGTACTTTGTACCTGATTTCGATACGCCTTCGGCTACTCAATCCAAGCCTCAACCCAAGCAATTGCGCTACTACAAACACTTTTCAAAACAAATTTAACAGTGCAATACTCCCCAAATTGATAACTTTCCTATTCCTGAAGCAGTGACAAAGACGGAAAAAACCCAATATCCTTCAGTTGTAACGATTTTACATACGACTTATTTTACCATTAACATCTTGCGCGTAGCAGAAAATTCGCCTGCTTTAATCTGATAAAAATAGATACCGCTACTCACCGCTTCGCCCGTTGCATCTTTGCCGTCCCAATAGGCGGCTCCGCTCTTTGTTATGTAAGTGCCAGCTTTTTTATTGCCAAGACGCAATGTGCGGACAAGTTGACCTTTGATATTGTATATGCTGATTGTAACAATAGCATCATTGGCAAGCTGGTATGGTATCCAACTCGGACTTAGTGGATAAAGCCGGTGCGGCGGTAGGCGCGATTTCAGCGGGGAACTGTGTTATAAGTCCAACACTGTGTTGAAGAATTAAAGCCGCATCAAGAGCAGTAACGCTGTCATCGTTTGTGACATCTGCGGCTTCTCGTTCAGCCGGTGAAAGATTTTTTAAACCGACCACAGCTTGAAGGACGAGAGATGCGTCGTAAGCGGTAACATTGCCATTCCCTGAAACATCTCCGTATATCAATTTTGGTGGAGTTAGTAGATACCAGAACCCAGAATAGATTTTGAATTCGCCGCTCGACATACCAATCGCAGGCTGACCAACTGTTCCAACGATTCGGTAACTGCTATCCTCTATCACAGCGCCGCCGTTACCAAATACGCTGTTCTGCACAGAATATTGCGCTTCAGCGTGCTGATGGAATGTCAAACTAATAGCAAGAACCAACATCACAAAATTAATCTTTATCGGTCTCATTTTGGGACTCCTCCATTTAACGATTTTTCGGTGCAATTAGTGCGTTACAAACGCCTTGAACTCAAGTTCAGGCTGATAGCTAAAGTCCACTCGAAGTGGACTAAATCCCAGCCTTATACCAATGTAGGTTTGTAATTTCCCATTTTTGATGCGGTAAGTGG
>DTYX01000298.1 GCA_012961655.1 Candidatus Poribacteria bacterium | reverse complement strand
GTATGGGGGGGAAAAGATAAAAAAACGCCTATTTCATACGCGAAAATAATGGAAGAAGGGATAAAAAACTCCCGTTTAGTCATCTTAAAAGATGCGGGACATTTCTCCTATCTGGATGAATTGCCGCGATTTTGTTCTCTTATTTCAGAATTTTTAACATAGAGCTGTGGAATTATAAAATGAATTTTATTACTCACTACACCTGGATTCTTCTCATTCCTGCAGTTTTGGTTTGGGTGACAAGAGCTGTTATCCGAACCAGCGGAGCGCTTCATATTTTGCAGTTGGAAGGATATAAAAGCGCGAGGTTTCTTAGATGGTTGGTTCATAATCCTAAGAGAATGCTCGATATAAAGGAACTCATCGCTCTTGTCGACCTTCTGATTTTAGCGCTAATCGCGTACTTTTTCAATGTAAAAACCCTGACTTTGCCCGTGTTTATTCTGCTCTGGATAGCCATTGAATTATATTTTATTATAACACACAAACCAATTAAGGCGAAGAGACCGCTCGTTTACACCGCGAGAGCATCAAGGCTCTTCAGGTTTGCCATATTTCTGATAATAGGTTCGGTCGTAATTGTAATCTCACAAAGCGGAGGACTATCTATTTGGCGGCTTAATGGCGACCAGCTCTATTTTCAATTTATGGTTCTATTCGCGTTCACATCTGTTCTGAACCAGCTAAGCGCTATCAATCTGACGCTGGCTAATGTACTCCTCTATCCGGTCGAAAGAAGCATTAATGCGGGCTACTTCAGACAAGCACAGGAAAGGATTAAGAAACTTAAACCTAAGGTAATTGGAATCACGGGAAGCTACGGAAAAACGAGCACAAAGTACATTCTGCAAAAAATCCTTTCACAGAGATTCAATTCGTTGATGACCCCAGATAGCTATAACACGCCGATGGGCATCTGTAAGGTCATCAACGGGCAACTCAAACCCGAACACGAGATATTCATAGTCGAAATGGGCGCATATAAAAGAGGCGAAATCAAAGAATTATGTGAACTGACGCAACCGGAAATTGGGGTTCTTACAGCGGTAGGGGCGCAACATCTAGAGCGATTTAAAAGCATCGATAACATCGCTAACACGAAATACGAACTCATCGAATCTTTGCCGCCAAATGGAATAGCTGTTTTCAATAATGACAACGAAATTTGCAGACGCCTCGCTGATAAAACCACAATTAAAACTGTCAGATATGGAATTAATACATCGGATGATACCGTTAAATTGACCGCGAAAGACATAAAAAATACCAGCCGTGGACTGATATTTAATGTTGAAGACAGCTCTGGCGCATCAGCGGAATTTAGAACCAAGCTTTTGGGCGGAAACAACGTCTACAATATCTTAGCCGCTACCGCAGTAGCTTTAGAGTGCGGAATGACTCTAAGCGAAGTTAGCAGAGCGGTTGGGATGCTTGCGCCAATACCGCACCGATTGCAATTGATTCCCAGCGGAAATGGCGTAACCGTCATAGACGATGGCTTTAACGCAAATCCCGTCGGAGCGAAGGCCGCTCTTGAAGTCTTGGATAGTTTTGAAACTGGGCGAAAAATTCTGATTACCCCAGGAATGGTAGAACTAGGAGAATTGGAGTTTAAGGAAAACAAAATATTCGGCGAACAAGCTGCAAAGGTATGCGATTTCGTTATCCTCGTCGGCCCTAACAGAACAAAGCCCATCCTTGAAGGGCTGAGGGAAGCTGGGTTTCCGGAGGAGAACATAATAATTGCCAAAAGCCTCGCGGAAGCTTCAGAACGCATGAGAGAGATGGTAAAAGCAGGCGATGTCGTCTTGTTTGAGAATGATTTGCCAGATACTTATAATGAGTGAAAAGAAGTTGCTAGTCACGAATTCGTCACGAATTATGCAATTTAGACAATTTGATACGATATGCATCCCCCCGCACACAGGGGAAAAGTCGAGATGTGAATCTCGACTACTGCACTGTTAAATATATTTTGATAAAAATAATTGGCCACGGATACACACGGATTTACACGGATAAAAGCAATAAAAATCAGTGTTTAATCGGTGTT
>DTYX01000297.1 GCA_012961655.1 Candidatus Poribacteria bacterium | reverse complement strand
CAACAGCATCAGCATTGGCGGGCAACATGCCGCCTGTCGCTATTTTAATCGCTTCTCCTGTAGAAATTTTCAGCGTCGTTGTTTCACCCATCAACACTTCACCAGTAATTTTAAGATATGCGGGTAATGACGCCGACGCGCCGAAAGTATCCCGCGCTCGCACGGCGAACCCGTCCATAATCGACCTGTTAAAATCAGGTAAATCGACGGGAGAATGTACATCCGTCGCTAATACCCGCCCCAAGGCGGATTCAATCTCGATAATTTCAGAATCTAACAGTTTTACAACCGAATGCAGTTCATCGCTGAGTTCCTCTGAAGTTTTTACGTTGAAAAATTGCATATTCTTACTCCAAATTTACACTGTGCAAAATAGTGACTTTATGATATAATATCATATTACAAAAAGCAATTCAAGATGCTTCGTGTGAGGTTTTCTCAAACGCGATGGCGTTTGAGCCTGTGGTTGGGGTGGAGCCTGCAGGGAAACTTGTGACTACCTGGGGAAAGATAAGGAGGGCGAGATGAAAGGGATTATGTAAACGTTCAGGTGGCGTGGTCGCGAGATTGTGATTCACCACCCCACCACCTGAACGCGCGATTTATCTGTGCTACCGAGAAGACCCCCTCCAAATAGAAGATTTTGTGGGAGATGAATCGGCCAATTTAGGCAATCTTGGCAATTTTTAAGGAGCCTGTTTGGCCATAAGTCGCTTTTGCAAACGAGCGACCACTTCAGGATGGAGGGAGGATTCTGGCTCAACGACCTCCCGTTCTGCCAGCGTTTCCTTGATTTCAGCGTATGAAGCTTGCCCTAAGCTTTGGAGCAGCGCTGTATATTGCGCTTGTTGTTGCGCCGCTGCATTTTCTGGGACAGCTTGCACTGTATAAGCAAGTTGAGCCTGCCGGGTAAGCGCATATACAATATATTGGTTCAATTGCCTGTTGCTACTCTGTGTTTAGTTCATCTGCTAACTGGGTTACAAATTCAACCGGGGTTATTACTTCTAACCCCAACGCCTGCGCGGCTTGGAGGAAATCTCGGACATTATAGGTAACAACCGGGGCGCCAGCGTTCATCGCGCAGTCAATGACATGGTCATCACCTGGGTCGGGGAAAATCGGTCTCCACGAATAATAGATGGTCACAAACTCCGCTTGAGCTAACAACGTTCCTAAGATAGACTGAATTTTCTGCCAGTTTTGTTAACTTAAAGAATGTTTTTTAACATACTTTAGTAAAATACGCACATAACAATATGAACCTCACTAACATCATCACACTAACAACCGATTTCGGCACAACTGATATTTTCGTCGGAGTGATGAAGGGAGTTATCCTCAGTATCAACCCAGATGCGAAAATTATTGACATCACCCACGACATCGAACCCCAAGATGTTCATGCGGGGGCGTTTTTGCTCAGTTCAGCATATCGCTATTTTCCGCCAGGGACAATACACGTTGGCGTTATCGACCCCGGCGTTGGGAGCGCGCGGCGGGCGATTGCTGTTGAAACGGAGCGATATTATTTTGTCGCCCCCGATAATGGATTATTGAGCTATGTCCTCTGCAAAGAAAAAGTCCGTAGCGCAGTCAACTTAACAAATCCGAAATATTTCCTTCCGCAAATTAGCGATACGTTCCACGGCCGCGACATATTTGCTCCCGTCGCCGCCCATATCTCCCGCGGCGTATCACTTAACTCCCTTGGAGAACAGATAACTAACATAGCGCAAATTCCCATATCAACCCCGGATACTTCTGAATCCGAGATAATCGGACACATTCTCTATATCGACCGATTCGGCAATTTGATCACAAATATCTCTCAGGAGTTATTTGAGTCAGTAAAAAGGGGGCGGAATTTCATAATATTCGTCAAAGACCGACAAATTCAACGGATTTGCCGCGCTTATGCTGAATCTTCTGTCGGTGAACTGCTGGGCATCTTCAGCAGCTTTGGAAATCTCGAAATCGCCATCAATGAGGGAAATGCGGCGGAAACTCTGGAAGTTAAGAGAGGAGATGCAATCAAAATTCGATTTCAGTAGCAGCTGCAATGCCCCTACTGAATACAGTGTCCACATTCGGGTTTTCCAGAGGGCGACGATGGGATTGGCTGAAGACGCTGTGGAAAAAGCGTCATACCGACAAGTCCGGACAGAAGGACGCTTGGCGGAATATCTCTGATAAAGTTAGACTTGCCAATTATCTGGCTTCATGATAAAATTTAATCAAATCTCAATTGAAGGTTTATCGGAATGAATCGTATCTTATTTCAGGCTGTAGATATTTTTGGCAACTTCGTTGAGCTAACCGAAGAACGATGGGAAACTCATATTTTAACACTCCTCAGTTAACCGGAGGAAAACTTTTATGGATAAAGACTGCTTTATGAAAACTCATTATGATGAAAAAGCTGATGTTCTTTATGTATGGTGGGCAAAGCCTACGGAAGTTATCTGCGTTGAACTTGATGAAGGCATTGTCCTACATCTTGATGCGAACAGTGACAAACTCGTCGGGTATACTATAATATGATATTCGTCAAAGACCGATAAATCCAACGGATTTGCCGCGATTAGTGGCTAGTCGCTCTTCCAACTGCCGATTTGTGAAAGTTCGAGGTAGAAACCCGTTTTCTTTGAGAAAACGGGTTTCTTCGGACAAGATGCTAATAGATTCACACGCACACATTCAATTGGAAAATTTCGATAATGACCGGGAAGCTATGCTCACCCGAGCGCAAAAAGCCGGTGTCGAGTATATTATCGCCATCGGTTTTGACCTTGAAAGCAGCGTGAGCGCGATAAGCTTGGCGGAACAATATGATTTCGTCTATGCGACGGTGGGAATGCACCCCCACGACGCCAAACTTCTCGACGATGGAATTATAGACAAATTTCGCGACCTGGCGCAACATCCGAAAGTCGTTGCTCTAGGCGAGATGGGATTGGATTATTATCGCAACTTATCTCCGCGGTCAATTCAACGAAAAGCCTTTGAGGCACAACTGCGACTTGCACAGGAGTTGGATATTCCCATCATTGTCCACGATAGGGAGACGCATGAGGATATTATGAAAATCTTGCGCCGATATGTGGGAAAGATAGAGAAGCGCGGTGTGTTGCACTGTTTCTCCGGCGATATAAAGATGGCAAAAGAAGCGATTGATTTAGGATTTTACATTTCGATTGCCGGACCTGTCACTTATCCCAAGTCATTATCTCTCCAAAGAGTCGCGCGGGAAGTTCCGCTAGATAGTCTTTTGTTGGAGACGGATTGTCCCTGGCTTGCGCCTCAATTTCGTCGCGGAAAACGTAATGAACCCGCTTACATAACTGCCATAGCTGAAAAAATCGCAACGCTCAGAGGTGTTTCGGTTACAAATATCGCTGACGCAACCACGACTAACGTAAAAAACTTATTTGGAATCTGAGAAGATTTCATTGTGCTGAGTACACTAATTATAAAATTATTAATCTTATGTTGATCCTCATACATAAGAGGAGATGAAGCTACCGCGATGTTTATCAAATAGGTGGGCGCCGCTTCCTGTTACATGAACGCTGGAGATTTTGGCAGGGCTGGGAAGCTTTTTGAATTCATTTTAACAAAGAATATTCGCCCAAGACTTCGACGGGAGGTAAAGAAATTTAAGAAAAGATGCGAAATTGAAAACAAGAAAAAACAAAAAATTAGGAGAGCAGAATGACCAAAATTTCAATATCCGTTTGTATAGCCCCACACTTAAGTGTGAGGGAAGCAATTCATTGCGCATCCATCATGATTTCATTTT
>DTYX01000296.1 GCA_012961655.1 Candidatus Poribacteria bacterium | reverse complement strand
ATTATCAGCGAAAGCTGTTAACGTTCTCTTCCGAGATTCTGCCTTTCTGATCTGCTGATGACAAGTATTGAGGGCGACTCGATATAACCAAGTAGAAAACTTTGACTTATATTTGAAGCTTTTGAGAGATTTATACGCTTCGATGAAAGTCTCTTGAGTCGCATCATCCGCATCTTCAGCGTTGCCTAACAAACGATAAGCAAGCCGGTAAATTTTACTGTGATGACGATTCACTATTTCATCGAAAGCGCTCAAATCGCCTTCAACTGCTTTTTTAACCCAAAGCTCGTCTGGAATCATATTTACTCTGTTCAAGTGGTTTATGTCAGTAAACTACTGAGTCTTGCGAATAGTTCTAAACCACCAAAGTACACTCCATCAACATATTAAATGGAGTATCTCCAAACGTCATCAAGATAAACGTTTGTAGAATTTGTTGCATAGTAATTTAAAATACTTCAGAAAATCGAATTAGCGAATCTTTTGCCTACGCTGTCACTTGCGTTAGTGGATTCCAATGAATTGAACATTGTCCACTTTCGATTCTCTTATCGACATGAACTTGTACTACTCTACCAATGGTCCAATAATGACTGCCGAGGTCCTCAATCCGCTCCACGGTACATTCAAATCCCACATAGCACTGCGCTATTAAGTCCGCGCGGATTTTTTTCGCTGGGCGCGGTGTCCAGTAACCGTTGAGCATTTTCCACTTTGAGCCAACTTTACGATACGAATTTCTTCCTGTCGCCATTATCGCGCTTTCCATGCCAATACGCGGAATGCTTATGCCCATCTCTCTCTCTTCAAGGACAAGGTGAGTTGAATACCGTTCCCAATACCGGGCATTATATTGTCTGTTCACAAGATTATTTTTCCCAAAAGAGACGCCAATAAACCCGCCCGGTTCGCCATCTCCCATATAGGCGATACCCATACAAGGGATAATGTTGCTTTCCTTCTGTTGTTTATCGTAAACCGTAACTACCACTATCGTTGGGTCGGCATTAGCAGGCCACTGCGCCGGAGTCTCTGGACCTGTTGGAACACCCATAATTTTGCGGGGGATTTTAATACCATCGCGCAACCATTCTGGGTCCATCCGTTCTTCAAAGCCGAGTGGATTTTCTATATAGGTGAGCTTGTTTTTATCCAATGACCCGTACATATCCCAGATAAGTTCCAATCTCGGATTTTCACGGGAACTGATACTTTCATCGCTATGATAACCGCTGATAAGTACATTCGGAAAGCCATTCCCGCCCACTTCCCAAACCTCTTCTATAACCCCCTCGAGACAATCGGGAGTTCGTTGTAGAAACGGAGTGCCAAATCCATTGAATTGAGCGAAGAAAACGGGTTCATCTCCCAAGGGAAACCCGCCATTTTTTGTCGCCTTCTGCACACTCTGAACGTAATCTTTCAAAGTGACATCTGGATAATTGATTGTAATCCCATCTGAACTTCTTCGCTGGAGCGATTGATACGCTTCGCCCTCAAAAATTCCCCCCCATCGGAAATCGTATCGGTTAATGATACCACTGCCTTCGACTAAGAAAGCTCGATATTGACCTTCGATTTCGAGAATGGCGACTGTCCATGATAATGGGAATAGTCGTCTTAAATCTCCGACTTTTGGGTCTCTTATCTCAACATCGCACTCCTCAAATCGCATTTCCTATCTCCTCATTCCAAGTTTCAGGTAGAACCGCGGGGATATTGAATTGTCGTGCCGCGATAATCTCAAGAGCTTTGGTTGTGGTAACATTACTTCAAAATCTCACAGAATATACAGATTTACAATTTGCTAAACAACACGGGAAACAAGCAAAATCGCATTCAGGATTCGAACATTGATGTTCCAGCAAAGTTTGTGCAACCTGATATTGGTCGTTACTGATAACTCCCAATTCGACAATATCACATTTACCGTAATCTTATCTTGGATTGATTGTTAATTCACTAATCATAAATCTCTGTCACCGAATTCAATCAGTAAATCCTCCGGCGTAATCGCCGGTACTGGTGAGTCTGCAAAATGTCCAACATTGCGCGTCACAATACAATCTGCTTGACATGCAATAGCACAGAGCCAGTAGATAATGATAGGCGTTAGCACTGAGACAAATCCGTGAAGAACATCGCCCGCGTGGTTTACTCCTGTAAACCCGTCCTCACAAAAAGCTACGACAGCAGCACTTTCCAACCAACCAGCACGGCGTTCGAGAACATCCATGAATATATTAACATCAATCAATATTCTTCGCACAACGTTGTTTGTATCGTGCTGCGACAACATCGGCAATCACCTTCCAATCATCTTTCGGCGAATTGGGGGACATCGTCCCGGCTAATTTGAGCAAACCTGTTGGCACAGGTAAGTTAGGAAACTTTTGGTGAAATTCTTCTTCAGGTGTGAGTTCCATGTTGAATGGTTCTTTTGCTTGCGGTCGCAGCATCTGTTCCAACCGCTCTAACTTTCTGAGAAACTGCGTTGCCATTTCTCGAAGTGCATAAAGCTCTTTACGCACCGAAGGTTGCATCTTACGTCACCTCCAAACATTTGGTTCGAATGGCAAGGGGGCAAGAAGGATAGATGGCAAGAGAGCAACTAATAACTCCCTTGCCACTTAGCCCTTTTCCCTTTCACCTACCTTGTATATATCGAAGTCTCTCTGGCGTGACAAATTCAACCGGGATAATATCTTTTGAGCTATTTACTTCAGCCTTCACGAACATTTGACGCGCGCCGGTCAACGGTGGGGTAAAGATCTTCGGCATTACGCTCACAAAGTAGCCCAATATGACTAGAGTCATTAACGCTGTAGCATATATCGCCGCTTTGCCGCGGAAGACGTGGAAGATATACTGTAGCCGTGCAAAACGAGCTTCAATACGCCTTATCACACGTTGGAGGAAATTCAACTCCTGGCGTTCATAGACTACCATAATAGATGCTTTAGTTATCACCTCGTCCAGGAAATTATCCGAAGTTGTAACACTGAGGTAGGATTTCATCGCCTCAGAAGCATCTGTCAGCAGCATATATTCAAAGGCGCATTCATGACATCTTCTAAGATGCCATCGAATCATCTGCGCTTCCCAGAGAGGCGTTTCACGGTCGATATACGCCGATAACTGTGGACGAATATCTTCACACTTTAGCATTGTAACTCCCTCCGATACCTACTTCCATAAGCAATTTTTTGAGATTTTGTCTGGCGCGGTGGATTAATGATTTGACGGCGCTGACTGAACAGCCCAGCGTATCAGCGATTTCATCGTATTTCAAATGTTGATAAGTTACCATGATAATAGCTAACCTCTGATTTTCAGGTAAACTATCGATAGCCTGTCGAATGAGAAGTTGCTGTTCCTTCTTTTCATATAAGACATCAGGCATTTGCGAGAAATCTCTCAGAACGGCATAGTTTATCTTTCCATCATCATCCGTCACACAATCTTCCAAGAAGGATAAACCGTGACGTTTTCTATCTCTGAGCTCATTTTTACATAAGTTTACCGCTATCCTATACAGCCAATTTCTGAATTTAGCCTTAGGTTCATACCTGCTTGCACTTTTAAATACCCGCAGAAATGTCTCTTGCGCAAGATCTTCCGCACGATGATAATCACCAATCGAACGATAAACGAAATTAAGCATCGCGTCTTTGTAACGGGATACCAGCAATTCAAAAGCGCTCATGTCCCCATTCCGACATCTTATCATTAATTCCTCATCGGATACACGCATATCCATTCCTCTTGACAAACAGTTATTGCCCAAAATTAGACTTTTGGGTTTTTAGGGTGTTACCGTTGTTTAAAATTATAGCATTCTTTAATCAATTGTTGCAAGAAAATTTCTGTCTGACCAGAACAAATGCCCAGAAACCCGT
>DTYX01000295.1 GCA_012961655.1 Candidatus Poribacteria bacterium | reverse complement strand
CTGAGACAAACAGCCGTGCCAAGACGGAGTTGGAGAAGTACCAAAAATCGATTGCCACAGCTACAAATGAGAAGGTGCATCTCTTTCCCCAACTAAATTTTTGAGTTGACAAATTTGGTAAAAAAGTGTATAATTGTCAACTAAGTGAGTAAATTTATTTGAGAAGGGAGGAGACATCATTGATTAGACAGAGACTAAAACAGCTACGATTAGCTCGTGGCCTTTCACTTGAGGCACTGGCCGCAGAAATGGGCGGCATCGTCACTAAACAAGCTCTTTCAAAATATGAGCGGGGGAAAACACAACCGACTGCTGTGGTGTTGAATAAATTAGCTGCGGCATTAGGCGTTAAGACGGCATCTTTGTGGAGCGAGCCATCCATTCAAGTGCGCTTCATTGCATACCGCAAAGGGTCAGGCCTGGGCAAAAGAGAACAGATAAAAGTCGAAAACTTTGTTAGGCAAACATTAGAAGATCGTGTTACTTTGCAGAAGTTAATTCAGCAGGGCAATCGATCAAAACTACCCGTACAAGCCTTTCCTGTCAAAAAAATAGAAGATGCGGAAGATGCTGCGGGGGAATTACGTAAACAATGGAATTTGGGAATTGACCCGATTGCCAATGTTACGAGTATGCTCGAAGATCATTTCGTTCATGTAATAGAGATTGATGCCAGCGAGAAGTTTGACGGTATTTCAGCAGTAGCGAAGGATGACGAGGATAAAGTAGTCGCCGCCGCCGTTGTTACGCGCAGGGGAACGCCAGGTGAACGACAACGATTGAACCTTACCCACGAACTGGGTCATTTAGTCCTCAATATTTCCGAAAATGTTGATGAGGAAAAAGCCGCTTTTCGCTTTGGAGGAGCCTTACTAACTCCCGCAGAAATGTTGCTTAAGGAAATCGGAACTAAACGCACCTTAATACGACCCGATGAACTATTACTTTTCAAACGACGTTTCGGCATGAGCCTTCAAGCCTTATTATACCGCTTACATGACTTGGACGTCATCACAGATTCTTATTATAAACAATGGTGTATGGACATTAATCGTCTTAGATGGCGAAAACAAGAACCCGGGGAGTTACTTCCTGAACCGCCTCAGTGGTTACGACAAAATGTGCTACGTGCAATTGCCGAGGGGATAATGGGCAAAGAAGAAGCTGAAAGAATGCTGGAGGAAACTATAGAGATGGAACAGCCTCGTTCGCTTATAGAGCGTCGTGCTTTTATGAAATTACCGATAGAAGAGCGCCGACGAATAATGGCAGAACAAGCAGAGAAGGCAGCGCAGTATTATGAACAAGATTCGGAATGGAAAGAACTGCAGGGAGGAGACATTGTTGAATACTAACAGGCCAAACCCTTTGCGTGGCGAAATTTGGTATGTCAATTTCGACCCAACGATAGGGACGGAAATCAGGAGACAACGACCGGCCGTTGTGGTTAGCTCTGATGCGGTCGGTGTATTGCCTATAAAATTGATTGCCCCTATTACGGGCTGGAAAGAACATTATTCACGCTATACCTGGCACGTAAGAATCGAGCCCGATAGTAAAAATGGTCTTTGCAAAGTTTCTACCGTTGATACTTTGCAGTTACGAGGAGTGGATATAAAGCGATTCGTTCGCAAAATAGGGCGTGCTTCTCCAATAATAATGGAGGAAATCGCGGCTACCATCGCTGCTGTTGTTGAATATCAATGAATTAGAAAACGGAGCTGGCGGATACGATTTCCGCCAGCCGCCGCTCAGTTATGCGATGGGAATCTGGCGAATCCAGACCCAATAGCAAAGCAATCGCTGAACTCAATCGTTTGTGGGAACTGATCTCACTTTCCGACCGAGCGCAGATAAAAACAATCTGGTATTATCCAACCAACGACTTCGGGGATTGTCGATGGGTGAAGGTTGCCAAGCCAATCGGAAACGGGAAGTGGACGAAGTGGAACTGGTATCCTATCGATAAGGGTGAAATATCTCGCCTTGGATGTTGACGCTTATCTTAAAGAGGAATCCGCGTGGGGCTTTGAATGTTTGGAGATTGACCAATCTATCTATTCAAACCCTAGCATGTTCAGGCTCCCTAATTCTTACTATCCAAAATATGGCACATACAAAATCGAATTGACCCACCAGGAAGCAATCAATTTATCTGAAGACGAACTGCGGAAATTGGCGCGGAAACCACGTCCACCACTGTATGATACTGACATTTTTTTAAGCTATGAACCAATCGATGACGCTGTTCAATGGTATAAGGAGCTTAAAGCAGATTTTGATGAACACGAAGCCGAGTCAGCATATATTCCAGTTTACGATGAAGCCATTAAGATGATGGGCGGTATTTCTTTTTAATATTCATTTCTCCTTTCTGGCTTTGCGCCTCCCTTTTGGCTAATTCCCTTTGCCGAAGCATCATTTCCACAGCCCCCGTTT
>DTYX01000294.1 GCA_012961655.1 Candidatus Poribacteria bacterium | reverse complement strand
GAACATAGGTCTTTGGTGATACTAAACTTAATAATTACCAATGTAATGCGGTTGCTTTCTTTGAGGAGTTGGAGTTCTTCCTATATGACCACTATGTCAATAACGACGGAAAAAAGTTCATGGACATCGCTGTGGCTCAATATGATGAATATAAAGCCTTGCCTGGCGCTGATATACAATGGCCTGTCTTTAATTTTGCTATCTGTATTGATAGCACCACGGAATATGGTTCCACAGTAACGGATGAGGAGATGTACCGCAACACCGCCGAGTTGCTTTATCATTGGCACGTCTCTGATGCGCAAGGTGTGGTGCTCACAGGCGTTGATAATGAAAAACTCAATTATCCCAAGACTTTCCAAAACACCCCTGTACCGGCGTTTGTCACAATGGGTTACCGGGCGCTTGAGTTTCCAGAGAATTTGATGCGGGATTATTTTGAAAGCAGATTCTTATACGAATTATTCGAGTATGGTTTAATTGGAAAACCCTACGAAGGAGCGCTTCCAAGCGAGGATGTGAGAGAGGAGGAATTGGATAATACCCTCGAGAGGGGAATATTTCGCTACCTTTTTACTGATAATACAGAAGAAGGCGTCCCTAATCTGCAAAACACGCGACAAGAGGCAATAGAGAGATACCTATCTTCCCTGACATTGAGTCGGTTCCAAGAAGAGGGAGAGGATGAAATAGACGCCGATAAAATAGGTGATTCCTCCCGCTTAGACGCTTTCATCTCGGATTCCGAAACTATTATTTCTGCGCTAGAAAGGGAATTGGACCGAGATTTCGACTCAGCGGACTCAAGCACAGGGAATGACCGATTGCTGCGTTTTATGGCGCAAGGGTATCGCGCGGAAACTTATGAGCTGACCGGCTCATTGGAGCGTGCAATTGAATCGGCTATTTTGCGTTACGGCCTCAACTACACAATCGAATTTGTGAGACAATTAAGTATTGACTGCCAGCAAAGGGTGCAGGCGTTAACGGACGAGAGGAATCAAAAGCAAGCCCGACGGAGAGACCTTGACGCGGAAATTGAGGATGCCAAAAGTGAATGTCTTTCAGCACGGAGAGAGAGAGAAAAACAGAGCGCCTTAAACAAGCTGTATACTGTTCTCAGAGAAGATATATCGCTGGCGGGCGAAACTGACACTATTGAACAGCAGATTCGCATCCTCAACGATTTGTCGCAGGGAGAAAGCGGTATTTTAGACGATTACCGGCATCGTCTTGAAGCCTTAAAACTGCTTGTGCAAGAGCGGCTTGAAGGCAAACAAGAATCAGGCGAAACAACTGGACTCGCAGATATTTACAAGATTAACTTACCCGAACGATTTGTGGCAACTCAACAAGAGGTAACGACCACTTATCTGCCCGATGTGGCATCGTTTGTTGCGGGACGAACCTGGAGAAAGGAGCATCTCTTTTCAAGCTTATATCGCAATCTCGTCGAGCAGGCCCGTCTGCCTTCGGGTGGCGAAGAGCCTCTACGATATGGGGAAGATTATGGAAGAGACCCTGAACGTCAGGGGCTGCATAGGGCGTTGTGGCAGATGCTCACGGATAGGGGGATTACCGGGATAGACGGAGGTTACGAAAGGGAAGGCGAGGTCGCCTTTTTCCAAAGATTTTTCGGGCGGCAGAATCCTCAGGAAGTTTCAACGGCTGTGGTGCAACTGGAAAACTTCGCCCGGGGGTACATCCAGCGCATGCTACAAACATCCGATGAGATTCGAGAAGAATTGAACCGACCCCTCATAGACCGATTTAACGCGATTCCGGATAATGCAGAAAAGCAGCGTATCAAAGATAAGTTCAGTGATAAAGGAACCCAGACATTCTGTCGGATGATAGGCCGTACTGGCGCACAACCGACAACCTACAACGTTTATGCTGGCAATAATCAAGCGCTGGCGCAGGTATTGGGTTTTGTGCCTGACAACAACCAATACCAGTTTGTTTTTGAGGACACGCCCAACCGGCTTTTGAAAATTAAAGTCCAAACACGGCACACGCTCAAGGGATATCCTCATTATCCCGTGTATTCTCAGATTTATAACCAGTTTAGAGAGGAAAAACTTTACCCTCACATCCATAAGGACTTCAATCTATATGGTGTGTGGAACGCAATGCAACCCCCACCTGAAGAATCAGAATTGCTCGACCTGTTTGTGCAGACGCTTCTGTATCGTGAGATGTTTGAGATAGCATACCAACAGCAAAACGATTTAGTAGACGCGCTGATTCACCAAGACCTTAGGTTGACAGGAGAACAGGAAACTGAAGTTTCACCCTTAATCGTTGAGGAGGAAGGCGAGCGAGTGGTGGCTTACCTCTGTTCTAAAATTGCAATTAAAAATAATAAGCTGGTGTTGGAACGGGGCAATTATGAGCGGGTGGACAGTGATGTGCTCGATTTTAAGACTATCTATGATGGCTTTCACCGTTCTTCTGAACGCCCCGCTATTCAGGAAGCGCTTGAGCAATTTGATAAGCACTTCCGACAAGGAGCGACGAGCTTATGGTTGGACATCCTCCCTCAAGCGCGAGAACAGTTAGAAGAGAAAGTGAAGGACGGCTTAGGTGAGCCGGACGAAGTGGGAACATTTTATAAGGAACTGAACAACCACCTCGTTACGATTGGAGATGAATTACAAAGTCACCTTCAACAAGCCCCAAGCGCCCTAACCCAACCAACTCCCACTCTACAGCGGAAAAAACTCCGTGTTTAAATTCAGGAGGCGCCTATGAAACCTTGGTGGGTAATCACACTACTACCCGATGCGGGTGATTTTAAGATGGAGCAGCTCGACGCTCAACTCCTCACCTTCAGTCTTCTTAGCGGTGTACTCAAAGAGGAGGAAGCGCCGCGATGGTGGACAATTGATGCGTTTTGCCCAGAAACTTTGGCAGAAGATGAAAACCAATTTGTGTCTCAAATTGAGAATTTCCTTTATGACCCTATCAATCCAGGGGATGGGAAAGAGCCAAAAATCGGCGGAGATATTGAGGCAAATGAACTGAACATAGCTTTAATTGGCGATATTCGGTGTGAACTCACGTTGCGTTATTTACACCCCCTTTCAAAGATGTTGCGCCTAAGGCAAGAACAAGTTTTTCCTGCGCGAACCTTGAAGGTCATTGCGCTTTTATATCTTCCAACGACGGCTCACAAACTGGAGGAATCTCAAAAAATTGCCAAATTCCTCATTCAACTGAAAACCGCGATGAACCATGAAATTTTAGCGGAACGTCCCTATGATTTTGTACTTATCCTGCAGGAAACAAACGCTTGGGGTGATAATCAGAAGGAAGGATACCTGGCTTTAGAGGAAGCACAGGTTAATCAACTGTTAGTTCAATCTCTGTTTCATTTGATGATAAACCGTAGCGATTTACTTGATGACCTGAAAAATACGCATCAAACCAGCTATTTTTCAATGGGCGCCTCTGCTATTTACTACGACTTTTTAAGACACAAACAGACACTGGCTCAAAAGTTAGGAGAAAGCCTGCTTCATAATTTCAAACATGCAGAGCAAACCCCATTCGTCAGTGACCAGGAAGCACAACGAGCTGTGGCAGACCTAAAGGAGTCAACGGAAATTCGTCAATTATTTGACGCGTTTGTATTTGATGAAGCCAGACCATCATTCAATTTTTCAACGAATATTTGGGAAAAGCCAAAAGACAGGCGTGGCAAAACCATCTCACCCTGGGCAATGCACTCAACCGAACTTTTGTACTTGTATTTTTTCCGACACTTGAGACAACTGCCTATCAGGCTTTCCGAATACACTCGTCTATTTTTGACGAGCTGTATGCAGCAGTTGAGAGATTTCCTTGGTAAAAGGCGTGGGGAGATCTTTCAGGGACGGAAAGAACGCGGCTTACGGCAGTTTTTTGACGAGACCATTCAACTCCTCTTCAAAGGTGAGTTTGGTCAAGCGCGTTCTATACAGCAGGTTCGCAACGTTTTGGGAAAAATCCGTCAGATTTCTCACCCAGCTCAAGTTGATTCTAGACTCGAAGAGATCGATACGTTTCAGAATTTGGAAGTCTTCGCCGTCCCTAAGTTTCTGCATCAGTTTTACAACCAGGCTTCAGAAGTTTTGACCCCTGAAGATGAAAATCATCTTTATGATAGATTGGTGGATACAATCCGCGCTCATCCTCTCCCGCTTGCGTTGTTTTTGCGGGCGCTGCTTTTGGCGGCGATGTTCGCCTTTTTGGGCGAACGCTTACTTGCCTGGCTTTCCCCTTCGATACTGAATCTCCAGTGGCTTCTGGCGGTTCCGGGTTCGGCATTGGGAATTTTAGCAGCTATTCCGATAGCTTTAGCGTTTTGGCGATATAAGGTACGAACTTTGAACGCCATAACTAAGCAGATTAAAGCTTATTTAGGCGCCATCTTGCGGCATGCGCAAACAAAGGCGAGGGAACAAGTCAAGGCGGAGATTGCAGCGCTTTTTGAACAAGTTTTAGAATACTGCGATACAGTGGATGAATTTCTAAATACGCTAAGCAAACAGTTTAACTATCCAAAGGAGGAGCGAATAAATTACACTTCAACAGCGTTTCAACGTTTTTTACTTGAGGATTTGGAAATCCCAGGGCGGGGGAATAAAAAGCCAATCTTGTCTGAAGCGCCTGAACCTGAAATAGAAGTCGCAGGCAAGCGCACGTGTTTTTCGAAATGCAAAGCTTCAGAACAAAATCTCCTGTTGAATCAGGCGCTTAACCAGTTCGACCCAAAGGGCGCTTCGAGGAGAATCTTTCAACTGATCTGCGATGGACTGCCAAATCAGGTGAACCAAAAGTCGTTGGAAAGCGCTGGTAAACTTCTGAGAAAGTTCGCTGAACGTTTATACGACGATGTCCCGCAGCTTCATGACCTTTTGCAGAATGACCCCGACAAGGCGCGGGAAACTGTACAACGCCTACGACAGCTTAGCTACCCAGCGGTGGTTTTTCATCAAGGCGCTTCTGCGATTTCCGAAAAGTTCGAATGGCAGTATTTTAATTGCGATGGGATTAAAGACTTTATACCTAAGGAGGATGCATGCACAGAAATCGAAGGGGAATCCATCCTTTCGTTAGCAAGTTATCGTCCAATCAAGAATCTCAGCGACATAGCCACAATTCACGCAATGCGGGAAAGTGTGAATTTCAAAGCCATCTGTTGGGATGATTTTACTTCTATTTTCATTCTGGCGACTACAAAGCTTGAAGGCGCAGATTCGCATAAGTTCTGCGCTTTTGATGGAGGCTATATTGAAGCCGCTGCGCTTAAATATCGAGTTGATGAATTCCAGAAAAAGTTGGGATTTCAAAAAAAGGATGAGGGGACGGATGTTAAACTTCCGGTTTAATTGATGATTGGTGACGTAGGAATTCGGAAACTACGGCGTCACGTGTATCAACAATTACAGTACTGGTTTCTAAAGGAGAACAATATGAAATCTTTAGAGGATTATTTAAAACAGATGAAAACCAATGATGTTGTTAAGGCAACTCAGGAGGCACGGATGAAAAACGCGGCGTTACTAAATGACCAGGGGCTTGCTGCTATTGCGATTCTCTTTTCGGATATTCTTGCTGAAGTGATAAAGTCACCTGAAATACTTTTACCAAAGCTTGCCCAACAACGAAGTGAAGGGAAGGAGATTACAAATGCCTCCGCAGAACAACCGCGTTCATAGAGTTTATATCGATACGTCTGTTGCAAATGTCTATCTTTTTGGCAGGGATGTTGAAGTTGAAAGGTACAGCCCTACGGAACATTTATTTCGATTGCTTGATTCTCGCATTGTCGATGGAGTAATCTCCCTTTACACCATACAAGAAATTTACTCCTATTGTCAGGATAACTTTCCGGTAGACGCTCTGCGAGATGTTACTCGACTTGCCATCATTAAAATACTCAAAATCGACCTTGAAATCGCGCCGATGCTTACTCGATTTGAAGGACTAATCCATCAGAGAAAGTATCAAATGACCGATTCATCTGATGTTCCTCACGCAATAATAGCTTTCCTTAGAAACTGCGACGCGATTATAACCTATGATAGCCATTTTGATGAAATTAAAGGCGTGATTACAATAATGACGCCTGAAGAATTTTTGCGGCGCTATAATTTCAACAATATTACCAATTACCAGTAACCAGGATTGTGGAACGTGTTTACTTTTGTGAACCGCAAGACAGGTGAGAGAAATGCTGACCTTTATTATTACTATTTTAGGGATACTGTTACTTTGGGTTGTCTATCGCACTCTTTCAAAGAGAGCTAATATCTACGTCTATGTCAAGATAGGCGATGATAGGCGACCTGTACTCGTCGCCTATTTGAAGTCGGATGGTACTCTAATCGATATCACAAAACCGCGTGGTCAACGGCGAGTGGGACAGGTCTACCTTAAGGAAGGCAATGGAATTGTCAGGCTATATCGCCAAAAAGATTTAGCGGAGGAGGAATATGAAGAAGTTGGTCATGTAGACTCAGGGGGCGGTATCTTTTCTGATGGTGAAAAAGTCTCGACCATTTCCCCAGAGGGGAAGCGACACTGGTATGAACTGTTCTTGCGCAGGCATGCAGATGTACCAGAAAGTGACCCTGAACCTTTCGGAAAATGTGTGGAGACGGGACGCTTTCGAGCGCGTAAGCCGAAGTTGGCGACATTGCTTGCACGCGCCGGAGCCGCTTTGGTACTCTATTGCAGAGAGGCAGAAGGAGCCGATGAAACCCCACGTTTAGCCCCAAACCGTATATGGGATACAGCCCTGATTGCATCCTTTATCTTCACCATCATCTACCTCATCCCCGGTTTCGTTCAGTTATTCGAGCGATTCTACATCGTTTTCCCTTTCCTCGGCAAGGAATGGTCATATGTAGTCTCTGTCACACTCCTATATTTTATTCTCTGGCTTTTTTTGCACGTGATGAAAGTGGCCTGGCTATCAACGTCTAACGAAGTTATAGCCTACCTGACACTGGTCAATCGCCAAACTGGGATTCAACGCTGGACATGGTTAGGCATATTTCTCGGTATCGCTGGCATTCTGTGGGGCTATTTTGTGGATGCCTATATCTACATTCCTCTGTTTATCGCGATAACCATTGGGTTCATAGTAGTGGCGAGTCGCGCAACGGCGGCGGGATGGGTAGTAGAACAGAGATTCCGAAGAATATACCCTGATGAGGAAGCGGAGGATGTCCCAAAAGAGGAAGAGGGTATTATAAAAGAATACTCATGGCGATTGGACTCCCCGCTGAGAGATGTTCATTTCTCCACCCACGTGGTTTTCTCACCCGAAGAGGTCGAAACCCTCCGAAAGCAGAACCCCTTCTACCAGAATTGGCAGGAGGCGGCGGCAAATAATCGACTTGTGGCAAGAGAGCTTGTACTGAAAGGTGAAAACGCAAGGCAAGTGCGTCGAATCGCTCAGTATATCGTAAACAGCGTAAAAAGCGAACGCTTAACGCGATTTGAAGAGATTCAGGCAGTGCTGGATTTTGTCCAAGAAGATAACATAAAATACGCTTCAGATGGAAATTGTGATGAAATCAATAACGCAGAAGAATACTATCGCTCCCCGCCGGAAACCCTTTTCGACAAGCGTGGAGACTGTGACTGCAAATCCGTGCTGGCGGCGGCGTTGATGAGAAAGATTGGCTATCCTGTGCTCCTCCTGCTTTCTTCAGAAGCCCAACATGCAGCCATTGCTGTGGGAGGAGCCCCTGAATTAGAAGAGATTCCAGGTCTTTTCGTCCTCAACAGAGGAGGGAAGCGTTACTATTTCTGCGAGACAACAGGCGAGGGATGGAGGGTTGGGCAACCAACCGACCTTGCGCAGACCATGCAAAATGAACCAGAAAGCATCATTGATTTAACTAATGATTTGTCTTAACAAGTAACTAAAGGAGGACACTATCGTGCGAGATTATTGGCGTGTCTATATCGCTGTGAGTTTCCTCCTCATTCTGCTTGTTGCTGGAGCAGTTCTTTTAAGTCAACAAGCTAAGCAAAGCATCCCGCTCCGATACGCAAAAATCCCTGAAGAAACCAAGCGGTTTCTTAGAGAACTGGAACGGCTGGCTGGGGATGTCCGGATTCGGTTTATCGAAGACCCTATTGAAGACCTTTGGGGCGATGAGACAAACGAAGGCGAAGACCCACGCACTGGTCTTGCAAAAATGGAAGATGAAAATTTCATCTTCTACTACCACCGTTCGCCCGATGAGAAGGCAAAAGCGGAAGTCGTTGCCAGCGCCGGCAGGCGGGCTATTATTCCGCTTGCAAAACTATTCGGAAAGTACTACTATCCAAAAGATTGCAACGGACGCAAGCTGGCGTTCTACATCTGCGAGGACCGCGAAGAATACTACCGCTTGTCCGGCACAACCAATCGTTATTCCATCGCTGTGACCAGTCTGCTGTTTTCCCCATCAGGAGTCATCTGTCGCGGAATCTACTTTGCCCCAGAGACTTTTGTTGATACAGGTCCCGATTTTCAATCGGGATTCTCGGAACGGAATTGGCGTAGGGGTAACCATGAGGAAGTGCAGGAAACCGTTTGGCATGAAATGGCGCATTTTGTCTACTTTTCCTCTCTGGACCTTTCAAAACCTCTTTGGCAACCACAGTGGGTTACCGAGGGAATTGCCGAGTATTTCAGCGAAAATCGCGACCGCCTTAGGGAAGCCAATCTGCGTAATCTAATTCCTCTGAGCCAATTTGAGTCCCCCGATATGCGGGATAAGTGGATATCCTCCGCCTACTGGATAGGATATACGGCGTTTTTGTACATGGAAAAAGATTACACAAGAAACGGCATCCGCCGGTTT
>DTYX01000293.1 GCA_012961655.1 Candidatus Poribacteria bacterium | reverse complement strand
GTAGCGGATAAGGGGAGCTGTTTGCATCACGTAAACTTGCAGACGTTTTTTTATAGCCTCGGGTTTATCATCATCCCTTTGATAGAGAGTTCCACCGCAATTATCACAAATTCCAGTTGTTTTCGGCGGTAAAGAGACAGTATGATAAATTCGTTGACAGATTCTACATATTCTACGACCAGATAGCCGTTCTATAACAACCTCATCCTTTACATCTATATTGACAACGGCAGAGAGTGCATACCCAAGTGAGTTTAAAATCAGATCCAACGCTTCCGCCTGCGCCACTGTACGTGGAAATCCGTCGAGGATAAATCCACGCTTACAGTCGGGTTTAGTGATTCGGAACTTAACAATTTCGATTACAAGTTCATCCGGTACCAAAGCGCCTTCGTCCATATACCTCTTCGCTTTCAACCCTAATTCCTCTTGTGCCTCAATAGATTGGCGTAAAATATCTCCGGTGGAGATTGAAGGTATATCATATTTTTGTGCTAGCAAGGATGCTTGAGTACCTTTGCCTGACCCAGGCGGGCCAAGGAGTATCAATCTCATAAAATTATCCTTGATATCTTCGCTATAAACCCATTTTCTCGCAGAAAACGGGTTTATTACCTTCCACGACGTCCTCTCAACTTTGTTCCTTTCAAGAATCCATCATAATGTCGTGATACAAGATGAGATTCTATCTGATTCATTGTATCCAACATGACACCTACGACAATCAAAACTGAGGCGCCGCTAATACCAGCTTGCACACCTAATTTCTTCTGCAGAAGTGCTGGCAAAACTGCAATCGCGGCGAGGAATACCGCTCCAGGCAGAGTGATTCTGTCTAAGGTCCTTTCAATATATTGCGCTGTTGCTCTACCAGGTCTGATGCCGGGGATGTATCCACCCGACTTTCTCAGATTATCAGCCCAATCGACGGGGTTGATTTGCACTGCCGTATAGAAATAGGTGAAGAATATGATTAACAGTGCGTAAACTGGCCAGTAAATCAAAGGCGAATAGACTTTAAGCACAAGATTTTGAAGCAACTCGCTTGGAATGAAAGTTACAAGCGTTTGTGGGAATGAAATTAAAGTAACGGCAAATATAATTGGAATCATTCCCGCGGCGTTAACTCGCAGTGGAATATGATTTGCTTGTCCGCCATAAATTCTTCTCCCGACGACTCGTCTAGAATGCTGCACGGGGATTTTTCTAACAGCCAATGTGATGTAGATAGTTCCCATAACAGCTATGACAATCAATGCTATAAAGAAAACCAGTTCAATTAATCCCAGTTGCTGGTCACCTTCAGTGGTCAATGAGGTATACAAAGAACTGATAGCGCTAGGGATACCAGCGACAATTCCGGCAGTAATAATCAAAGAGATTCCATTGCCAATGCCGCGCTCTGTAATCTGTTCACCAAGCCACATGATAAAGGATGTTCCCGCTGCTAATGTAACTACAGCTAAGAAGTGGAACTGCCAAAGTGGAATAGCCGACTTCACAATAGAACCGGTAAATCCCAATCCCAAGCTAGCTGGATTTCTCAGCATAAAGCTGATTCCTATTCCTTGAACAGCGGCCAAGATAACCGTCCCATACCGGGTATACTGTGTAATCTTTTTTTTGCCATCTGGTTCCTTTGAAAGCTGTTCAAGATAAGGGACGACGACAGTTAGCAACTGTAAGATAATTGAGGCGCTGATATAAGGTTGAATACCCAGAGCAAAGATGGTCATATTTCTTAACGCTCCGCCGGAGAATAAATCGACAAAGCCTATCAAACCAACCCTACCCATTAAATCGTCGAAGAATTTAGACACAGCTTCGTTATCAATGCCGGGAATAGTTATATGTGCTCCAACTCTATAGATAATTAAAAGAAGGGCTGTAAATATAATACGCTTTCGGAGTTCAGTAATTTTAAGCGCATTTTTAAAAGCATCAATCATCGGATTTCCTCCGCTTGTCCGCCTGCGGCTATAATTTTACTCTCAGCGGCTTTCGAGAAGCGATGAGCTTGCACTGTCAACCGCTTCGTCAATTTCCCATCACCTAATACTTTAATCTTTGCGTTTTTCTTCTTTATTATTCCGTAGTTTCTGAGAAGCTCAGGTGTTACATCTGTATCATCGTCAAATCTATTGAGGCTTTCGATATTGAGAATATGATATTCTTGCCTGAAAGGATTATTAAATCCGCGTTTCGGCATTCTACGAGATAACGGCATCTGTCCACCTTCAAACCAAGTAGGGATACTGACACCAGCTCGAGATTTTTGCCCCTTCGCTCCTCGTCCACAAGTTTTACCCCAACCTGAACCCTCACCACGTCCAACTCGCTTTCTCTTACGAGTAGAATCCTTAGGGGGTTTTAATTCATTAAGTTTCATTTTTCCTTCCAACCTTCATTCTTACAAAATGGTAATTCCGAATTCCGTTCACCAATCTAAAATCTCTTCTACTGTTTTCCCGCGTAGTTGCGCTACATTTTCTGCGCTTTTTAATTGTTTCAGTCCATCGAGGGTAGCCCAAGCAACGTTAATTTTATTGCGTGAGCCAAAGGATTTACTTAAAATATCTCGAACTCCAGCGACTTCGAGAACAACCTTGACAGAACTCCCGGCAATAATGCCTGTACCAGGAGAAGCGGGTTTTAACAATACTTTAGTAGCAGACGAATGACCGATTACTTCATGTGGAATTGTCCCATCTACCATCGGAATTTTGAACAAATTTTTCTTCGCATCTTGTTCGCTTTTCCCAATAGCTGCTGGAATTTCATTGGCTTTACCAAACCCGACGCCAATGGTTCCGTTGCCATCTCCCACCGCGGAGAGGGCGTTAAAGCTGAGAACTCTACCACCTTTTCTAACTCGATAAACTCGATTAATATCTATGACGCGAGTCTCAAATTCCTCTTCTTTTTCCTCTAAATCGTTATCTCTCAATATACTCTCTCCTTAATGAAATATACTCTTATTAGAATTGCAATCCATTTTCTCGCGCTGCTTCAGCTAACGCCTTTACTCTGCCATGGTAGATATAGCCGCCTCGATCAAAGACAACATTTTTAATGCCTAATGCCTTAGCTTTCTTAGCGATTAACTCACCTACCAGTTGGGATGCGGCTATATTACCACCATATTTAATCTTTTCTTTAATTTCAGGTGAAAGAGTACAAACTGATACTATAGTGACCTTTTGTTCATCATTAATAACTTGAGCATAAATATGTCTCAAACTTTTGAAAACGCTTAGCCGAGGTTTTTCATCCGTCCCTGCAATTTTCTTTCTAATTCGCTTGTGCCTTCTGAGTCTAGATTCTCTTTTTTTTAACTTTGAACTCAATTTATTTCCTCCCGCCGATATAACTTAACTTCAAAAATTTAAACGGTTGCCT
>DTYX01000292.1 GCA_012961655.1 Candidatus Poribacteria bacterium | reverse complement strand
TTTTGCCCTTGTACGCTTCACGTTTTACGTTTCACGTTTAAAACTACTTCACCAGGTACATTTTCCTCATCGCCCGAAATTTCCCCGCTTTGATAACATAGAAGTACACGCCGCTGGCGACGTTTTCCGCCGCTTCATTTTTGCCATTCCAATAGATAGCCTTATTTTTGTCCGCGTAAACCCCTGCTGTTTTGTATCCTATATAGAATTTTTTGACGAGTTCTCCCGTCGCCGAGTAAATATCCACGACAACATTTGAGGGTTCATGCAGTTTGTAAGGTATCCATGTTTCAGCATTAAATGGATTGGGATAATTTGGCAACAGCAGTATTGGAGAAGGTGAAGGAGGCAGTGGAAGGATTGTTTCGCCTGATGTCTCTTTGAGCAATCCCCAAGTCGCGTTAAGCCATCTCGGTGGGACGGGAGTGATGCCATCAGCGGCGATGCTGGGCGCGCCCATGATGCCAAATTCATTGACGGGCACGACAGCATAGTAATATCGCACTTCCGTTGCGTCAAAGTTTCCCCGACTCATATCGATATCAGCGAAGATGCTCGCGTCCTCGAATTTCGTGTCCGTTGCCGGTACGCGTCCAACAATTTCGATATTGCCGTCGGGAATGCCATCGCCGTTTTTATCCGTGGCGTTGAGAGCTTGGATGGGAGTCAAGTTGTCATTATCCATATCATCCTCCGATGGAGCGTAGCGTTTGCGGACGATTGCTATCTCTTTTATGCCGCTTAAGTCCAGCAAATCCCAGCGAACGATAACTTTGCCATTGGCGTCTTGCGACAAGATGGGCGTTGAAAGTTTGCCCGTCGGCGACGTCCCCGCGGCATAAGATATATAATCTGTTTCGTGTTGGATGTCGGGATGAAGATTTATCAAAATGAGGGTAATCTTTTTAATTTTCGTCCCAAAATCCTGGAAAGTCTTCTGCCCCTCTTGAGACCGACTAAACGTAAAGATTTCATCTACGTCGACGCTGCCATCGTCTTTCTCAACAATCAACTTCGCTCCCCAGCCTCTCAATCCAAAATTTCTCAATCTGCTTAGCTCTTCAGGGTCGTTTATGTCGCCGCCATCGACTCTTATCGCAAAATTCTGATTCGCATCAGAGGATGGTTCAAAAACAACATATCGGGACGAGAAATGTTCGGGCATCTCCTGAAAATCGAAGTGTTTGAAGACGGGATATACGTTGTGTACATCGTCCAAGTGGACTGCCACAGGAGGAAACCGATGTCCATTGAAATAATGTTTGCCATCGTCTCTTGAGCCTGTGAAATAATTCCAGACGGTGAAAGTTTTGAAAGCCTCAGCGAGAGTCGTTCCGTGATTCGTCATCACATCGTAGAAATTGCCCATTTCGCGGTATGAACCCTCCGTAGTATCCTGGTATATTTGCCGAATGATGTCAGTGCCGAAGCGCTGAGTGAGATATAACGCCCAGATGACTGAACCATATTCATGCCAGCCGTCAAATACATCCAGCGACAAATCGGGATGTCTAAACCAGTACCGCAGTAGATGCGAATAGTCATTGTAAGCATCCGTTTCTCCGATTTCATCTGGGTCATTTATGTCATCTCCGTCGTCAACAAGCCCGCCATCGTAGACGATGGATTCTATCCAGGTGGATGTTGCTTCCATAAACCAGCGCGGCATCATGACGTTGTAGGCAAATTGAATGGAATGGAAGAATTCATGCGCCGCCGTGTTTTCTAAAAAACGTTTCCCTTCCGATTTCCCATAGATGTCATAAATCCTTGAATTCATCCCAAAGTAGGGGACGTAAGTCGCCGCCGTAGGAAGAACACGGTCGGGCCACTCTGGCATAGTAAAACCGCCCCATGGACCTGAAAAGAAGTATACATCGTATTTCTCATCGCCGCCGTTGTCCTGCATCCAAAAATCATGCAGGGGTTTTTTAAATCCCATCAGTTCTATTTCGATACGATACGCACGCTCAAACGCATCAGCACAAACATCGACATAGTCTGGCACACCGTTCATCGGAGAAATATCTTCAGCGGGAACGGCATCGGGGCCGGTTATTGTGTAGTGATATCGAAAATGAATGGACCTAAAGGTAAGTGGCAACCCTTGCACAGAACTGAAGTCACCAGGCTTGTCAGGGCGTTGAAAAAGCGATTGAAATTCCTGACGATAGATAGTAGGCATGCGATTCCAATTTTCAACGATAGTGATGATGTAAGGCGTGATACATCTTTCCACATCATTGGCAGAATAGCCGATATGCCGTTTTGCTTTACGCATCTTTTGAATCGCGGTTTGCAAACCAATTTCTGAAGACACCGCATTTATTGTGAGTCCTGAAAGCAACAAGCTACAGATTAGAAAGAGAAGCAATGTTCGTCGATTTTGAGCCATAATATATATCTCCTACAATTGCCATAACACGAGAGATACGGCTTTCCAGCATCACCTCTTACATTTTACGCATCACAAGCCATACTTTCTCCCCTCATCCAGCATTATTAGGTAATTTTCCACCGGAATATAGTTTGCCACGCTGTTGCCGGAACCGAGGCAGTAACCGCCTCCGGGCATGCAGATGTCCAATGTGTCTCGAACTCTCTTGCGGATTTCCAATTCACTGGCGAGACAGAGAAAGTTTACATCAATCCCGCCGAGCAGGGCTATGCGGTCGCCGTATTTCCGTTTGGCTTCGGTTACAGGTTCGATTTCATCCTCGAATGAATGCCTACCATCGAGTTTTACCTCTTCGATGAGAACCTCCATCAATTCATCCAGGTTACCACATGCATGCAGAATATAGATTTTGCCATGTTTGTGGGCCAGAGCCGCCATCTTCTTGTGCCAGGGGAGAGATTTCTCAATTAACGTTTGCGCCGAAATCATCGTCGCTGTTTTGAATCCCATGTCATCACCGCCGAAGAGAATATCTACTTTGTCCATCTGAACCAGGACTTTGGCGACTTCATAAAGTAGACTGCCGATGCGCTCGAACATAGCGTCCACAAGCTCGGGTTGGTCGTAGAGGGACATGCAAAGTGTCTCATAGCCGAACAGCCATGTGACTTGCTCAAAAACACTGTGACAGCCAGCGTAAATGCCCATGTTATCCGGCAAATTCCTGGCAAGCCACTCGAGTGTGTCAGTCCGGATGGATTTTGGGTCCGGCCACGGATATTTCTCGAAATCCTCCCAACTGCCAATCGGACCGCGATGTTCATTTGTCCAGTTCCGCGCCTGTCGTCTCTGGGATGCGACGATATTTGAGTCTTCAACGGGGATAGTATCTCGCGGAAATCCCGACCACTCCACGCCTCCAGCGACGCAATCGTACCCTAAAAATCGCTGCATCTCAATTTCGCGTTTCAAGTGGCAATAGGGGTCGTTTTCGTCAATGGTATCCCACACCCCAAAAATTTCGTTTACCGCCAATTTGATTTCGTAATCCTCGAATAGTTCCATGTAGTGAACTCTATAGGGCGTTCCTTTGCGCAATAGGTTAGCCTTCAGAGCTTCGTAATCCGGCTCGATTTTTATCTTCAAAAGTTGTTTGGCATCTGTCATCTTTCGCCTCCCTTACAAACTATTAAGCTCTTGGATACGAACCGAGAAATTTGAAAAAAGGGCATCTATCCTCAAGGTCATCCAGCGTGGCTTTCACTGTTTTATCTTCGATATGTCCCTCTAAATCTGTGAAGAAAACATAATCCCACGGTTTAGTTCGAGATGGCCGGGATTGAATTTTAGCGAGGTTTATATTATGGTTGCGGAATATTTCAAGCACTTCACATAACGCCCCGACTCTATCCTTTACAGCAAAAATTATTGAAGTCTTGTCATCATTGCTTTTCCCGCCACAATGCTTGCCGATGACCACGAAGCGCGTCATGTTATCAAATCTGTCTTGAATTCCCTCATATAGAATTTTTACTCCGTAGAGTTTTGCCGCGAGTTTGCTGGCTATTGCAGCGGCGTTTTCTTCTTCGGCTGCGAGCATAGCAGCTTCTGAAGTGCTAGATACTGCAATCTGTTCTGCATTCTTGAAGTTGTTTCGCAGCCAGTTACGGCATTGGGCGAAAGGTTGAGGATGAGAATAAATTTTCTTTACCTTTTCAGCGGGCGAGTTTGAGAGAAGGTTATGAGAAACAGGCATCATAATCTCAGCGCAAATCTGCAGATTGGATTCCATGAACATATCCTGCGTCTCTCTTATTCCACCGTCAAGAGAATTCTCAATCGCAACCACACCGTAATCCGCTCTCCCTGACTCTACTTCAATGAAAATATCTATCTGCGGTTGAATCGGAATGTAATTCGTCGAGGAACCAAAATGTTTAATACTCGCCGCGTGCCCAAAACTCCCCTCAGGGCCGAGATACGCCACGGAAATCGGTTTCTCAAGCGACCGAGAGGCAGAAAAAATTTCTCTGTAAGTTGCCTCTAAAGCATTGTTTGGGAAACGCCCGGTGTTTAAGCTTTTCAAACGTTCGATGATGGCTTTTTCACGGTGAGGAACATACACATTATCGTTGTTTTGTGATTTTACTTTGCCAATTTGCAACGCCAATTCCGTCCGCTGATTAAGTAAATTGAGTATCTCCGCGTCTATTTCATCTATTTTTTTACGCAATTTTTCAATATCATTCAAAGATGGCCTCCAAAATCGATTG
>DTYX01000291.1 GCA_012961655.1 Candidatus Poribacteria bacterium | reverse complement strand
CAAAATTGCCGCAAGTGGTTTGCCTTTGCGCTTAATGATGAGATGGTGTTCCATTTTTTGCACTATCCTTCAAAACCGTCTTTATCGTTTGCTGCGTCTCGCGCGCTTTAATCGCTTCACGTTTATCGTATTCGCGCTTACCCGTAGCAAGTGCAATCTCAACCTTAGCTATGCCCCTGCTAAAGTACATTCTAGTCGGAACAATGGTGAAGCCGGATTGCTGTGTACTGTTATAGAGTTTTTTAATTTCTCTTTTATGCAGCAACAATTTCCGCGGTCGTTTCGGGTCATGATTTTCTCGATTACCGTGGTCGTAAGGGCTGATGTGAAGGTCATATAAAAAAATTTCATCACCTTCAACTCGCGCGAAACTATCTCTAATACTAACCTTTCCAGCGCGCAGGGATTTTACTTCAGTGCCTTGTAATACAATACCCGCCTCATAACGTTCAAGCAGATTATAGTCATATCGCGCTCTGCGATTTTCGATAATTTTTTTAGTGCTTAAGGTTGCCTTTTCCATCATTATTAAATTGTAGCATAAACTTATTAATTTCGCAAGGTCAATTTTAGAAATAAGTCAAAAACTGTAGCGCGATCTGCTAGATCGCCGGGAGCAAACGATCTAATAGATCATTCTACACATTCGTACTGTTCATAATTTATTTCACAGTGCTAGCAACTTGAGTTAATACACTAAATAATTGATT
This sequence comes from Candidatus Poribacteria bacterium, assembly GCA_012961655.1. Taxonomy (GTDB): domain Bacteria; phylum Poribacteria; class WGA-4E; order DTYX01; family DTYX01; genus DTYX01. The sequence continues at coordinate 11,860 of DTYX01000291.1, read as the reverse complement.
TTCTTATGAGTGTGATGTATTATTATCAATAAATCGTAGAATTTTTTGAAGTTTGAAAAATAAGAGGTGACGCTTATTTCTTATAACATTAGCCGTGAATGGGAAGAGTTAGCTTTGCAAGTAATTCAGCCCAATCAGACTATTATGATTATCGGTAAGGTCGATATGGGCAAATCAACTTTGTGTCGCTTTCTTGCTGATGAGGGTATTAAACGCCGTCTGAAAGTCGGTGTGGTTGATGCTGATGTCGGACAGTCATGGATAGGACCGCCCACAACGGTTGGAATGAAATTGGTGGTCAATTCTATTGACGAATTGAATAACCCGCCAGATGCATTTTATATCGTCGGTTGGATCTCGCCCGAGCGGCACCTGCTTCAAACTGTTGTTGGAACTAAGATAATGGTAGATACTGCGTTTGAACGGAACGCTGATTTGGTGATTGTTGATACTACAGGCCTAGTTGAGGGTACTATTGGCAGTATGCTAAAACACAGTAAGATTGAACTCCTGCGCCCAAATCATATCGTTTTTATTCAACAGAATCGAGAGTTAGATTTGTTAATCAAGAGTCTGCAGCATATCAGCACACATCAAATACATATACACCGCAGGTCTAAGAGTGTCGAACGAAAAAGTAAAGAGTATCGAAGACAATTTCGCGAAGATAGATTTAACGAGTATTTTGCCGACTGCGACATTGTCGAAATTCCCATTTCCCAGATTAGAGGACAACGCACCCCATTTTTTAATGGTAAAAAAGCAACAGCTAAAGAATTAGAGAACCTTTCAAATTTAGCGGGTGACCGTGTACTCTATGCGGAATGGTTTTATCGCGGGCTTTCCATAGTCACCATAGATAAAATTAGTGGTTTAACAGCGCGAAGGATTTGCAGTCATCTGAGTCTCGATTATTTGCATGCTGAGGTTATCGATGATTTCGAGCAGATGTTGGTAGCCCTGTTAGATGAGAAGAATAGAGGGCTTTGCCTGGGTGTTATTCAAGGTATTGATTTCAACACAGGCGTTTTAAAAATCATAAGTAAGCCTGAATCGGCAAAAGCAGCGCGGGTAATTCAATTTGGCAGTTATCGAATGGATGGGAAAAATGTGGGATGAAACGTATTTACTTTCGGAACTTCCTGCCGAGGAAGAGACTATTGAAGAAGTGGAATTCTTGTGGGATAAATTGCAATTGAAAACCGGTTCCGTCGTGCTTGATTTATGCTGTGGGCAAGGACGACATGCTTTACCGTTAGCGGAACGTGGATGTATGGTTATCGGACTGGATTCTTCTCGATTTCTGCTGGATGAAGCCTTAAAGGAAGTAAAACGCCGTCAACTCATCCGGATGAAATTAATCGAGGCGGATATGCGTGCCATCCCTCTGCAAAATGTCTGTGATGCGGTTATAAATATTTACACAAGTTTTGGATTTTTTGGCAACGCCGATAATATTACTGTGCTCTCCAATATTGCTTCGGCGCTGAAACCTGGGGGTAAACTACTGTTAGACTATTGGAATCCATATTCTGTGGCGCAGTTGGATGGCACACGGAATTGGTGGTGGATAAATGACGACTTGCTTGTTTTGGCAGAAGCCCAATACGATGCGGTCTCTGGAGTGCTTTACGACTATCGTACTGTGATAAATCTCAGGCGAGATGAAGAAAACTCGATTCGTAAATTCGTCAACCGCGTCAGATTTTATTTTCCAACAGAATTAGAGGAGAAATTAAAAGCTGTCGGGTTTAGAATTCTGGATTTATATGGTGATTTCGATGACAGAAATTTCGATTTAGATTCTCGGCGCTTGATTGTCATTGCTGGAGGAGTCCATTGAATTGTAGCACTGAACTAAAATTTATCGCGGATGAGAACGTCTGTAAATTAGGAAGATGGTTGCGAATTCTGGGATATGACGTAGCTTATCATTCTCAATTCTCTGATGAAGAATTGGCAGGCATAGCGCTTAAAGAAAAGCGTATTATTTTAACTCGTGACCATGATTTTTTGGAAATGAAAACGGTAGAACGTTGTCTTCTGTTGGAAAGCACGAGCCCCATTCAGCAACTGAAACAAGTCGTTGATACATTTAACTTGACTCCGACGGAAGATAAAATTTTTTCACGATGTGTAAAATGCAATGTACCCATCGAGCGGATTGAGAAAAGAGCAGTTGTATCGAAAGTACCATCTTATGTCTATAAGACACAAGACACATTCTACCGCTGTCCGAGTTGTGAAAGTATCTACTGGACAGGCACCCACATTGAAAATTTCAAGGACAGATTGAAGTCATTTATCATAGCTTGAATTTGTCAAAAATTAAAAATATTGTATATCTCATGAAAAGCTCCGTCAATGGAGAGATTAATCTCAAAACCGCAGCTTTAGTCACTCTCCTCGTACCGTTAAATTGCCTTTGGGTACTTGCATCCACATTGCGCGCAGGGACGAGTCCGACACAAGTTTCGCTGTTCTTCAACGCCATCTGCGCTGTTTTAATCTTATTCGGCATCGGGATGTTTCTTCGATTGATATCGCCGCGTTTAGCTTTTAATCGAACAGAACTCATCGTCGTCTACGTTTGTGTGTCATTAGGTTCTGCCATTGCAGGCGGCGATAGGATGTACGTGTTTGTGCCGTTGCTCGGTCACGCTCACCGGTTTGCGTCGCCTGAGAATGATTGGAGCGACCTATTCCTCCGATACGTTCCATCATGGCTCACCATAAGCGATAAGCGAGTGTTGGATGGATATTACAACGGTTTTTCATCGTTGTATATCGCGGAAAATCTACGCATCTGGATTCCCGTCATTCTGTGGTGGGGCGCGTTCATTATCGCGCTTCATCTTGTCATGCTCTGCATCAACACAATTATTCGCCGGCAATGGGTCGATGCCGAGCGTTTAAGTTATCCCATCATCCAACTGCCGTTGGAGATGACGCATGCAGACGCCAGTCTGTTCAAAAGCCGGATGCTGTGGCTGGGATTTGGCATTGCCGCGACGATTGATATAATCAACGGACTGCACGCCCTCTATCCCATCGTTCCAAGTCTCGGAGGCAGACTTTACAACATCGCGCCGTTGTTCACTGATAAGCCGTGGAACGCCATCGGTTGGACGCCGCTTGCGGTGTTTCCCTTTGCTGTGGGAATGGCGTTTTTCATCCCGCTTGACCTTTCGTATTCGTGCTGGGTCTTTTGGATTCTCTGGCGGTTTGAGCGAATTCTGGGAGCCGCGGTCGGTCTGCGCGCTCTGCCGCGTTTTCCTTACGAACCCGAACAGTCTCACGGAGCGTATCTTGGATTGTGCGTTCTGGCGCTGTGGATGAGTCGAAAACATCTGAAGGCTGTGTTCATCAAAGTTTTCCGTTTAGCGTCGTCTGTGGACGATACTTCTGAGCCGATGCCGTACCGTGCCGCATTTCTGGGAATTGTAGCGGGTTTGGGATTTATACTGTTCTTTTGCTCCAAAGCGGGGATGTCCGCGTGGGTTGTGGTAAGTTTTTTCGCCATCTGGCTTATGCTCGCGCTGGCGATTACGCGGATGCGCGCGGAACTCGGTTCTCCCGTCCATGACCTTCACTTCATCGGGCCAGATGAAACCTTGCCGCGAATGCTTGGCACTCGACGCTTGGGAGCGGACAACCTAACGATGTTTTCCTACCTGTATTTCCTCAACCGCGCGCATCGAGCACATGTCATGCCTCACCAGCTCGAAGGATTCAAATTAGCCGAACGCGCTAACATCAACAATCGCCGCTTGCTTATTCTAATGATATGGGCGACGGTTCTCGGCACATTCGCTTCATTTTTCTCCTACCTTACTATCGCCTACCGACAAGGCGGACTTTACTGGACGGGCAACGAAGCATTTGGTCGTCTGGAAAGATGGCTCACTCTGCCGCGCTCGACGGATACGCCAGCGTTAATTTTCATCGGCATCGGATTTATCCTGACACTGTTGCTCGCCTCTATGAGGATGCGATTCCTCTGGTGGTCATTGCATCCGGCTGCTTATGCCGTGACAGGGAGTTGGGCGATAAATCCGCTCCTGGGGTCGATTTTTGTGGGTTGGTTGTGCAAACGGGTTATTCTCAAGTACGGCGGCATCGGATGGCTGCGGAATGTGACGCCGGCCTTCCTTGGGCTCATCTTGGGGGAGTTTGTCGTCGGTGGGTTCTGGAGCGTCTTGGGGACAATTTTGGGGCGGCCGATGTATCGGTTTCTGTTTTGAAGACGTAGAGCAGATTGTACACAATTACTGTTGACAATCAAGCTGATGTTTGATAGAATGAATTAGAATATGGGCCATAAGGAAGCCCCCGCTTTTATGTGCGGCGCTGGTGATTGGTGATTCCGAATTTTGATGAACCGCGATGAATCGTTACAAACAATTAATTGACTTAATTCATTGTCATTTGTTAAGGTGTATTTTCAGGAGGATATAATACGTTGAACGATTTAGTAACAAAATTAGAAAAACAGATTGAAGGCGAAATCCGATTTGACGAATATTCTATAATTTTATACAGCACCGACGCCAGCATCTATCAAATTGAACCACTTGGCGTCGTCGTGCCAAAACATAAAGGTGACGTGATTGCGACGATAAAGATTGCCCATGAACTCAATGTTCCGGTGTTGCCGCGCGGCGCAGGCACCGGGCTTGCCGGTGGAGCGGTGGGAAGAGCGATTATCATGGATATGACGAAGTACATGAATAATATTCTTGCAATCAATCAAGAGGAACAGTGGATGCGCGTCCAGCCCGGCGTCGTTTTAGATGAGTTGAACGCGTATCTGAAAGACTACGGCTTTTTATTCGGACCGGATGTGGCGACCAGCAACCGGGCGAGTATCGGTGGAATGATTGGCAACAATTCCGCCGGGGCGCGTTCTATCGTTTACGGTAAAACGGTGGATAACGTATTGGAAATGACTGTGGCGCTCAGCAACGGCGATGAAGCTGTTTTCAAACCTTTGAGCGAGGAGGAATTAACGACAAAGATGCAATGGGAGAGCGAGGCTCCCGCCAAACTGGAAACCCAGATATATCGAGAAGTTAAAAGAATCGTCGATGAGAACCGAGAGGAAATTCTGCGGAGATATCCTAAGATAATGCGCCGAGTAGCGGGATACAATCTGGATGAATTTATCGCAAAGGGAAACGAAAGAAATCCGAATTCCGCATTCCGAATTCCTCTGTTCAATCTCGCAAAATTAATCGTCGGCTCTGAGGGCACGCTTGCGACTGTCTTGGAAGCGAAAGTAAAAATCGCGCCAATTCCTGAGATGAAAGCGATTGATGTGATTCATTTTGATGATTTTGTTCGCTCGATGGAGGCGACCACCGAAGCGTTACAATGTGCTCCATCTGCCGTTGAGGTAGTCGATAAGACCGTTTTGGATTTGACCAAAGGCTCGATTCAGTATTCACGCCTCAGAACCTTTCTGCAAGGCGACCCTGAAGCCATTCTGATTGTCGAATTCTACGGCGAGTCAGAAGCGGAATTGGCGGAGAAAATTGACCATCTCGAAGCGCGGTTCAAAGCGAAAGGATACGGCTACGCCTTTGTCCGGGCGTTATCCGAGGAAGATATGTCGAAAGTCTGGCGCGTTCGCAAAGCGGGTTTGGCGTTACTGATGGGGATGAAGGGAGATGCCAAACCGACGGGATTTGTCGAGGATACCGCTGTTCCACCGGAAGAATTGCCGGAGTATATTCGGCGCTTCAAACAGATTTTAGATGAACATGATACAACGGCGGCGTATTACGCCCATGCCAGTGTCGGTTGCTTGCACATCCGCCCTATTTTAAATCTGAAACGGGGCTCTGAAGTTGAAAAGATGCGTTCTATCTCAGAGAAAATCGCCGACCTGGTGTTAGAATTTGGCGGCGCGATAAGCGCTGAACACGGCGATGGTCTAGCGAGGAGTTGTTGGGTTGAAAGGGCATTTGGGCCAAAGCTCTACCAGGCGTTTCAGGAAATCAAACGGGCATTTGACCCAAAGGGCATCATGAATCCGGGCAAAATCGTCAATGCCCCGCCGATGGATGAAAACCTCCGATATGGAGGCGATTATCAAACTGTTCCTTATGAAACACACTTCGATTTCTCCGAAGACGGGGGATTCGCCGGCGCGATCGAACTGTGCAGCGGCGTCGGCGTTTGCCGCAAAACGTTGGAGGGGACGATGTGTCCATCCTTCATGTACACCCTCGAAGAGGAACATTCCACCCGCGGACGGGCGAACGCTTTGCGAGCCGCGTTGTGCGGCCATCTGCCCAAAGGGGAATTGACAAGCGAGCGTATGTATGAGGTTTTAGACCTCTGCTTAGGGTGCAAAAGCTGTAAAGCCGAATGCCCTTCCAATGTCGATATGGCGAAGATTAAATATGAGTTTTTAGCGCACTACTACAAAGAAAACGGTCTGCCGTTGCGAAATCGGTTGTTCGGCAACATCGACAAGTTGAATCAACTCGGATGTGCATTCGCTCCGCTGTCCAACTGGATAATGCGCAGGAAAATTGTCAAGTGGGCGTTTGACCGCTTTGTGGGCATCGACAAACGCCGCTATTTTCCTAAGTTCACTTCGCAGACATTTGAGACCTGGTTTAAGAAGCGAGAAACAATCAGCCGCCCGAAAAAAGTCGTGCTTTTTCATGATACATATCTGAACTACAATGACCCGCAGATTGGCATAGCGACCGTCAAAATTCTAGCAACAGCGGGATATGAAACCATCTTGCCCGATAAGAGATGCTGCGGGAAGCCAATGATTTCCAAAGGGATGCTGGAAAAAGCCATTGAGAACGCACGATACAACATTGAACATTTATCAAAGTACGCCGAGCAAGGATATCCGATAGTCGGTTGTGAGCCGAGTTGTATGCTGACAATTCGGGATGACTATCCCGAGTTAATCGACGATGAGCGAGCAAAACTGGTAGCGGAGAATACCTATACGATTGAGGAATTTCTATTTATGCTTCATGAGAACGGCGAGTTAAATCTCGACTTCAACGGCAATCGAAAGAAGATTTTACTCCACGGGCATTGCTATCAGAAGGCGTTAGTTGGCACCGCTCCAGCATTAGAGATATTGAAATTGCCGCCGGGCTACGAAGTTGAAGAGATTGACTCCGGTTGCTGCGGCATGGCAGGCGCATTCGGCTATGAAAAAGAACACTACGAGGTCTCGATGGGGATTGGAGAGATGCGGCTCTTCAAAGCGATAAATTCGCAAACGGGAGAATTTGAAGTCGTAGCTTCCGGCACTTCCTGCCGACAGCAGATAGTGGACGGCACAGGCAAACGGGCTAAACATCCGGTGGAAGTGCTGGCGGAGGCGCTGTAGAATTCAATCATATTTGCGTGAGGAGAGTAAAGAACGCTTATGAAACAAACAATCAAAGACATTGTCATGCCAATCGAAACAGCGGGTTTGACATTCAAAAACCCATTTATCGTGGCTTCGGGACCGGCTTCAAGGGATATTAGTCAAATCATCCAAGCGGAGAAATCGGGTTGGGGTGGAGTCAGCATCAAGCTCACTATTGACCCCGAACCGTACATCAGCAGAAATCCTCGGTATAGATGGCTGGATGATTCGGACATTCATATTTTTACCTTGGAGAAGCGGCTGAATCTCGAGCAGGGTTTGAGATTGGTGGAATCAGGACGCGAACAAACGAAAGATTTGATTCTATTTGCGAATATCACCTACGCCGGGGATAAGGGATTAGACGGCTGGGCGAAGTTGGCGAAAAAATTTGAGGACGCCGGCGCGCACGCTATTGAAATCAATTTCTGCTGTCCCAATATGTCCTTCAATTTAGACGCCATCGGCGAGGAAAAGGAGGGAAGACCGTCTACCGGAGCGAGCTTGGGTTCGAATGTCGAAGTGGTGAAAATGATTACGCGTGCGATTAAAGAAAGTGTAAGCATCCCTGTGTTTGCAAAGCTCACCCCCGAAGCTGGGAATATCGGCGAAGTCGCTAAGGGCGCGGTAGATGCCGGGGCTGATGGCGTCTGCGGTACAGCGAACAGGCTCGGTGTGCCGCCTATTGACATCTATAATCCAGAAAACATCGTATACCGTTTGCAAGAATACACCAGTTTAGGTTGTATCAGCGGACCTTGGCTCAAGCCGTTGGCGTTGCGGGATGTATTACAAATGAGAACAACTATCGGCTCCGAACATACCATAATCGGCACAGGTGGAGTGCGACATTTCTCCGATGCGGTGGAGATGGGAATGGTAGGCGCGGATTTAATCGGCGTCTGCACCGCGGTGATGCTTCTGGGATTTGATATTTTGCCGAGAATTATGCGAGATTTAAAAAGATATCTGCAAGAGACCGACCGCGATTCTTTTGCCGACATCCGCGATATTGCGCTGCCATATTTCAAAACTGCGGCAGAATTGACTATGATAACCGGCTACGCCAGGGTGATTGACGAAAACTGCGTAGCATGTGGTTTTTGTACGCGGATAGCACACTGTAATGCAATTGAGATTATCGACGAAAAAGCGGTTGTCAGACGGGATAAATGTTTGGGATGTTCGACGTGTGTGGATATCTGTCCAAGAGATGCTATAGAGATGGTTCTGAAGCCCTGCACGCCTGCCCCGTCCCGACGGAATCCCTGTCGGGAATAGCTTCCTTTCCTGTGGCTTAAACCACAGGAAAGCCGCCAACTTGGTTCCCCCCTTTCCCAAAGGGGGGCAGGGGGGATTTAATCACGTCGGCTGTGTCCAATTGATTTTGATATGTAGTATACAACAAAACTTAGGTGAAATGTCAAAAGAATTTTTAATTTTTTGTGGCATCGAACCACAAATTATCTAAATTTCACGGAGGGAAGATATGAAAATTAGAGCTGCTATTGTGGGTTCGGGATTTGCCGCGGATATTCATGCTGATGGATATGAAAATTGCATTGACGCAGAAGTTGCTGCGGTTGCTTCACCTAACAAAGAGCATGTCAAAGCATTTGCGGATAAATTTGGCATTACAAACTATTACACGGATTACAACGAGATGTTGAAGCGAGACGATATCGATATCGTAAGCATCTGCACGCCAAATTATTTGCATCACGACATCAGTGTCGCGGTCGCCGAAGCGGGGAAAAATGTCGTATGTGAGAAACCGCTTGCAGTAACATTAGAAGAAGCCGATAATATGATTAACGCTGCTGAACAAAACAACGTAAAATTGTTCTACGCCGAAAATTGGCATTTTGCGCCGGCGTTGGTCCGGGTTGCCGAAATCGTGAAAAGCGGCGCTATCGGAGATGTGCTCTACTTCAAAGCGAAAGAAGCTCATGGCGGTTCGCATTCGTCGTATGCGCTCAAGAAGAAATACTGCGGCGGCGGCTGTCTCATCCACATGGCTATTCATCCCATCGGATATGGTCTGGCATTGAAGGAAGGCGTAAAGCCGGCGCGAGTTTACGCTGAAATCTCAGGCGGAGGGGAAAACAATATCCTTCATCCGCGTTTTGAAGGCGAAGATTTCTCGGTGTTGATAATCGACTTTGAGGACGGTACACGCGGGGTTATCGACGCCAATTACATTACCAAAGGCGGTCTCGACGATACAGTGGAAATCTACGGCTCAAAAGGAACGATAAAAGCCGATATCAGCCAAGGTTCACCTCTCAAGGTCTTCAGCCTCGAAGGCTACGATTATGCCGTCGAAAAAGCTGAGATGACGACCGGCTGGACATTCCCCACCCCCAACGAAAATTGGGGACTGGGATACCACAACGAAATCGCGCATTTTGTCGAATGCCTCATCGAAAAGAAAAGACCGAGATTTGGGACTGACGGAAAAGGCGGTAGAGACGCTTTGCGGATAGTGATGGCGGGATATCAGTCCGCGGAAATGGGTGAGGCAGTGATGCTGTGATGATATGTGAATCTTTCCCTTTTTAAAGGGAAAGATTAGGACATAAGTTTCACCTAATGGAGGAAAAGATGGAAAAGATTCAACAAGTTCTCTTTATACGAAATCCCTGGTGGTTTGAACAAAAATCCGACATGGATATTCCCCAAACCAAACGCAAGCTCTTTTTTACCCTCCAGGAAAATTTGCAAGATGAGCGTGGACTTCAGATTGTAGGACTTAGGCGAACCGGTAAAACTACGTTATTGATGCAAGTCATTAATGCGCTATTGAAAGATGGAGTTGCGTCCAGGCAGATTCTTTATCTTTCCGCCGATAGCGTTGAACTGAGGAATGTCGAACATCCCATCATCGCTTGTTTCCAATATTTTTACGAGGAGATTGCGCGCCAAGATGAGAAAATCTATCTGTTTATAGATGAAGCTCATTTCTCATCTACTTGGGCGCAAGAGGTGAAAAATCTTTGGGACGTCTTCCATCCGAAGATATTCGTCACCGGTTCATCGACGCTTCGGCTTTTAAGAGAATCTCGCGAGAGTTTAGTCGGCAGAATGCGGAGCTTTTATCTTGGCCCATTGAGCTTGACCGAGTTCAGTGAAATGGGGGGTGAGCCGATAGAACACAATATCCCATCTTTGATTACAACCTCCGGCGCGTTCAAACCGGATGATTTTAAAGCGATGTTGTTGACGCTCAAAAATGACCCGGTACAATATGAGAAGTTAAAACGTTTGACAAAACCTATATTTCATCAATACCTGTTGAGAGGAGGATTTCCAGAAGGCGTTTTCACGGAGAATCTCAACCGATACCTGCTGGACATTCGGGAGGACATAATCGATAGAGTTCTTTATAAAGACATCCCTGAACTTTTTGGAGTACGGGATAGAAGAGTGCTTTACGATTTATTTGTGTTTACGGTGTACAATTCTGGCAATCTCTTCAGCTTTAACTCTTTAGCTCAAACGCTCGGCGCTAAGACGGATACCATTTCAAACTACATTCAATACCTCGCCGCATCGGATGTAATTGCGGTTCTGCCCAAGTATGCCCGCACTGTGGAAGGGACGCTGAGAACTCAGAAGAAGGTTTACGTAGCGGATGTCGCCATCCGAAACGCTCTGCTTGGCCAGTTGGATATGGCCGATACGGAGCGACTTTCAAGAGAGGCGGAGCTTTTAGCGTCAACTCGGTTACATTTTTCCACCCGCCCGGCGGGAGTGGAATTGTTCTATTGGCGTAATCGTTATGAAGTGGATTTAGTCTTGCGAGCCTTGGGGACCTATCCTATTCCTCTGGAGGTGAAATACAAAAGCGATATTTCTACGGCTGACATCAAGGGACTTTTAAACTTCATGGAAAGGGAAAAGGTTGAAATGGGTTATGTCTTGACCAGAAACGAGTTTAGAGTAGAGACTTCTGAGATAGGGGAGGTTCTGCTGGTACCTCTTTGGCTGTTTTTGCTTGGACTCTAAATCAAAATATATACGAATAGTAAACGACAGGAAAAATTGGAAATCCCCGTCAAGGAGTTTGTCAATTTGCTTATCGGTCAGTTGGAGTTATAATGCAAACAATGAATACAACCAATCTACCGTTACTAACTAAATCATTATTGGAAAGCTCACGCGTTCATGGAGTTGCCAAATCCAAGCGCATTTCAATTGCCGGTAAAATCTCTGCAAATCGGTCTCGGCGGATATATCCGAGGTCATGCTGACTGTTTTCTGGATATGCTCATTCCTCAGCGGTTTACTGACGTAAACTGCTTAGATTATGGGCGAATTATAGCCGTCCAGCCGATTCTGCAACGACAAGACGGTTTGTATACGTTAGTATTGTTTACGCGACTGAAGATATAGAAAAACATTGCAATATATACTATTTTATGCTATAATCTCTGAGATGAAACTCAGTGATTATGCAAGAAAAGT
>DTYX01000290.1 GCA_012961655.1 Candidatus Poribacteria bacterium | reverse complement strand
ATATTACGATAAAGATGAGCAAAAATTATCGCTTAAATACGCTGCTCCTGTGTGGAACACTGATTTTCTAAGTGATAGAAATGTGGAAGTGTGAACTCCAACTGGGTTGTCAAAGCGATTAGGTGTGTCGGCAGATGAAGCTCAGTCTTTGATGGACAAATACTTCAGCGTTTATTCACAAGTCAAATGCTACATCCGCCAACACCAAAGGAAAGTTGAAAAGCGTGGATACGTTGTGAATATGTTTGGTAGAAGGCGGAGACTCACAAACAGTGATTACCACAAAGCCTTCAACGCGCTAATCCAAAGCACAGCGACGGACATCTGCAAGATTCAGATGGTAAGGCTTTATGATGGATTACCAGAGACAGTCAAGATGGTTCTTCAGGTTCATGATGAGATTCTGTTTGAAGTGGTAAAAGAGGAAGCCTTTGCGGTACTTGAACAAATCGTTTCTATCATGGAAACGCCTGTTTCTGGGCTGGACGGAAAAGAGTTTTCCGTTCCAATCAAAGTGGAGGCAAAGATAGCGGAAAATTGGGCGGACGCCCACTAGTGGTACCCGTAATTTTCACGAAGCTGCGAATCTAAACGCCGTCCTGACTCTGGACCAAAGTGAACGATGATTGGCCGGTGGTACGCTTACGAACTTCCCTCGCATATCCTCCAGCAATTTAGTTTGTTCCTCGAACTGGCGGGTGAGTTGTAAGATGATTGTGTCCGACCGGGAGCGAGATTCTGAAAGTTCAGACTGCAAACGTTCAATTTGCGTGTCTTTTACCTGCAACTGAGCTTTAAGTTCATTCATTAGATTGTCATCCATGCTTGTATTTTGCCTGCAATCTGCACGCAGTAGAGAGCGCACATAATCTGCAAGGGTCATCTGCTTTTCTTCTGCTTTAGCCGCTACCATTGCATGTAAATTGTCGTCAATTCGCACGCTAAGATTTTTCATAATTTTCCCCCTAATTACTGCTCGCATTTTAAATTTAGAACGCACGCACTCTACATCTGTTTCAAAAGAATGAAAAATCCCCTTTTGTTATCGGATACTTAACAAATGTTACGTATGATATAACTAAAGAACACAGGTAGAGAATACCTGGGGGTTGCGACAAGCTACCCTATATTCCAAACGATAGGTGAAAGAAAATGCCCAACCAACTTAATCTTTGGTGTCACCTTTCAAGGGAAACCCAAACCGAGTTAATCGAAAAAGCTTACGCTCTCGGCTTAGATTCTGTCTACGTCTGGTATCGTCCATATTTTGAACTGAGAGATTCAATCATCCTTAGAAGGTACAATCAACTCAAGAAAACAAACAAAACGAATCAACAGCTCTATAATCAGATAGCCGAAGAGATCTCTTCCTTGTTAGAACAGGTTACTCCCAAGGTCGTTGAGCATGTTGTCTTCGCGGCAAAACATTCCCGAATTATTTGACAATTCTGGGTGGATAATTGCGGATGTCACAAGGTATACTTTTATTGAAAGCTTTAAGTCATCCCTAGCTTCATGCGCATGGAGTATGAAAAGAGAAGAGATTAGAAGAGGGGGAATTAAGATATGGTTCTTTCGGTTTGCTCGAAGGGTGGTTTAGCAAAGCTAAACTGCTTCATCTTCAGTTTGCTCATCGCTGTGGCGTCAGCAGCGACAGCACAGCAGGAAGAGCGCGTATTTGGGCAATATCTGAGATACCTGATGCAACAAGAAGGCTATAACCTCACAAAGGCGATAAAGGAAATCCAGTCCCTCCAGCAGGGGAGGGAAGAGATAATCCAGTCGTACATAAAAACCGAACAAGACCTGCAAAACCTCGAAAAATCTGCTGTTTTAACCGAACAATCGGAATTAGACTACTATGAGAAGCTGTATTCTGAATCGGAACTCCCAAAGTGGGAAGAATCCGGTGATTCCCTTTCTGACGTTCCTTCACTTCGTTTGAGGACAGGCCCTGCGGATGAATACGCGGAAACACTGTGGGACAAAAGTCCCGCGTGGCGCGACATCGACTTAGAGCCTACTTTTGAAATCAAACCGCCACGCTTTCGAGTTTTATCAATTACAGAAACCGTGAAAGAAGGCAAGCCGACCATTGAGCTGATGCTTCAGAATAGCGGTGGGGAAACGACGGTTTCCGTGTCGGTCACAACGCCTGATGGGACTATCATTGCCAAACCATACTCTACCGAACTACCTGACTTTAGCGGGAAAGCTGTGTTAGATTTCTGGTTGTTACAACATCCAGAGAAGCTGAGTATCCAACTGGAAACGGAAAGCAAGACTTACGCTATCCCCGTTTTCTTGGGAACTTCTTACAGCCAGCCCACTATCAACGCTTCTCCGTTTGAAGCATCTTGTCCGGTGGGCGAGACAGTTTCCTACGCTCTCACGCTTGAAGGTTCACCTTCTGACAGGCGACGCTATAATCTTGAAGTTCAGGGACTACCTAAAGGAATCAGTTACCAGATAGTAGAAGCTGAAGCGAAAATCCCAGTCCGCAGCGTCCGATTTTCACAAGCGTTTCCAAAACATCAGCTCATATTACAGGTTACGGTGAGCAAAGATTTGCCAATAAAGCTTTTAGGAAAGTCGAGAGAGTTTTCCTTCCAAATGGGAGACTTTTCCGAGACGCTCACCATCACGCCCGTAGGTGTTGGCAAGATAACAATAGACAGTCCACAAACGCCTATTAATCTTTCATTGGGGGATAAAATAAATGTGTCTATTGCTATAACCAACATAGGCAGCAAGGACATAGACGCTCTTTATCTTTTAGCAGACCGCACGGTTATGGGTATTTCCACCGAATCTATTGAAAAGATAAGTCTCAAGATAGGTGAGCGGAAAGAGATGGAGTTGACTGTATCAGCAAGCAAGAAAGCACGCATAGGACGCCATACTCTCAGAATTGCCATACTCTCAGAGAAAGTCAGAGGGTCAACTACCATTCCGCTGATAGTAACAGAAAAAGAGTTTTCATTTCTAAGTATTGCTTCTTATGATATGCGAGCCATAACCAAGCCACTTTTGCAATTCTTAGGTGTGGCTGCGTTTGGCTTTTTCATAGGTATATGGTTTAGTCTACGGAAAAGGAAGGTTTTGGATGATTTTGAACTGGAGGATATTTGACCCCGTGAGATGTTTACTATCTCACGGGGTGAAAGGAGATGAGAGACGATGGAGACGATAGGAAGGGAAAAAGAAATCAAGTCAATTAAATCAGCGTTGAGACGGAAAGCTAACGTCCTGCTTATCGGTCAACGCGGGGTTGGAAAGTCGCATCTACTTTTGCATATAGCTCAAGAAGTTGACTCTATGGGCTACTATATCCCTGTACTTCAGCCGGCTAAAAGCGCGTTGACACGGGCACTTGGGGACATCATGGGTTTAGACGCAGACGGTCTAAAGGAAATGGGAGTTAATAAGATGACTATCCCGCAGATAGCTGAGAAACTGATTGAGACAATCAAGGAGAAGGACGGCTTCCTGCTGATAATCGACGCTCTTGACAAAATCTCCGCAGCCAACTCTGAGTGGCTCACAAAGATGGGCGAGGAAATCACCATCCTCGGCGCCACAGTTGAACTGAAATCAAGCGAACATTTGACGAGATTTTTCTGGACGTTTGAAATTCAGGAAATACAACCGCTTCCAGACAAAGACATAAAAGAGCTTGTAAAGCAAACCATCAAACGAGACAAAATTCAGTTTAAAGATAAAAGCGCATTGAAGCTCTTTATGTCAAAAGTTCCGTCAGTATCTAAAGGTATCCCGCTTGCAGCCCAACAACTTTGCAAGAAAGCGTCTAATCACACACGAAAGGTCTCAATCTCTTTCATTCGAGAAAATCTTAAAGACCACGGCGCCAGTGTAAAATTCATCGACGCTACCTATCTGTTCATCGGTCTTTTTGGAGTAATAATGGCTATGCGATACATTAGTCGAGGCATGGGAAGCATGGACGCTTACACCTTCTGGGGGGCAATGAGTGGTTTACTGCTTGTGGTTCGATTGCTCATGTTCCGTTCCATGAGCAAAAGATGAAACGCACTACATATAGTATGCAAGAAGCAACCGACGCCTTTCTCACCTGGATGCCCATATATAGTGGGTGATTTTCATGACAGCGCAGACACACATAATATTCGCAGCTTTAGGTGTGCAGGGACATTGCATTCTTTTTGGCGAACCGTTGCACCCTGCGCTTTTTGTGTCGGGAATGGTTGCATCCATTGTGCCTGACATTGATTTGCCGTCATCTGCTATGGGGAGAATTTTTCGTCCGTTTTCAGTTTATATTTTCAATAGATTCGGTCATCGTACCATCACGCATTCCATGCTTTCTGTCATGATAGCAGCTATAATTTTCT
>DTYX01000289.1 GCA_012961655.1 Candidatus Poribacteria bacterium | reverse complement strand
ATGGGCGCTTCTATCGCAAAAATGACAGGGAATGCTTTCAGCCATCTCGTCTTCGGAATCGTGTATGGCTTCTTGCCGGCCATATTTTCAGCGACCGCATTAGGCTTCAAATTCAAAGGGGACATCGCAAAAAACGGTCTAATAGCCGCCTTCTCGTTCGTCGCGCTCATGCTCCCTGCCGCATATCTGCAGTGTAGATATCTGTCGCTGTGGACGATAGTGATAAGCTTTTCCATCGGAGCATTGTCGGGAGCAATTGGCGGCATATTCACTGGATTGGGCATAACCCGCCTGAAAGTAAGATGGAGTTGATAATTTGAAGGCGTCCCCGCCTGTGGGTCAGGCGAGGACGCCCCGCGCCTCAAGGAGGATGCTACGAGAAGTATCGTTCCAATAAGCCCTGCAAAGTGCGGGCGTGACGAGCTTCATCTTTTGATGACTCATCGAAGACGTCGTGAGCCTCGTCAACGCCTGCTTCTTTTGCGGCAACTGCCGCCTCACGTCTGCCTCTGTTGGCGCCCTGTTCGCCCTTGAGCATCTTTTCGATGTTCTCTTTGGTGCTGGCTGATATTTTGCCATTCAATTCGGCATACCGGGCGGCGTGCCAGGCTTCATCTAAGGCTATGGATTTGAACGCTTCCGCTGCTTCCTGATAACCTTCCCTCTGGGCTTGTCGAGACATGGCAAGGTAAAGCCCCACTTCACTGGTCTCGCCTCGGAAGTTATTTTCCACAGCTTCCTCGACTACGGTGCCCTTAGCCACTCCCAATTTGTTTTCATTGATTAAGTCTAACATCTTTATTTCTCCTTAGTATTAGTTTTTTCTTTTACAACAATCCTTACAATAGCCGTGGAATTCAAGTTTATGTCCTACTATTGTAAAACCCGTTTCGCTTGAGAAACGCTCCTCGAGATTACTTAACACGGGTTCATCAACGTCCAACACTTTGCCGCAATCTAAACATACAGCATGGTAATGCGCATTTACGTTGCCATCATATCGGCTGAAAGAACCACCGTAGACGAGCTTTTGCAGTAGACCTAGTTCCTCTAGCGCGCCAAGCGTCCTATAAACCGTGCCCAAGCTGATATTCGGAATCTGAGGTTTGACCATATTGTAGATTTCCTCCGCGGTTGGATGGGTCGCTGTGTTGCGCAGAGCATTGAGGATAATCAGTCTCTGCTTTGTAATACGATAACCTTTTGCCTTAAATGCAGTTATGAGTTCATCGTTGTTAGTGGACATTAACTCAAATCCTTAATAGTAATGATTACTATTACTATTAAATTATACCAAACTTGATGTCTAATGTCAAGTTTTTTCTATAATTTTTTTAGAATTTTTTTCAGTCACTATCCTTCAAGCGGAATATATCCCTGAACATAGCCAATATTCCTCTCGATAGGCTACTCCACCTGCTACTGGTGCCATGTGATGGAGCGAGGGGTGTTCTCTAACCTGGAGATTGCCAAGCTGATGAACCTGTGGTTTATCAACATCAAGGTGGACAGAGAAGAACGGCCTGACCTCGACGAAATTTATATGACAGCGACCCAATTGATGACGGACGGCGGCGGCTGGCCCAACTCCGTATTTTTGACACCTGACCTGAAGCCCTTCTATGCAGGTACTTACTTTCCGCCGGAGGACAAGTTCGGTCGCCCTGGATTCCCACGTATACTGCGAGCCATACAGGATGCTTGGGTGAATCAGCGTAAGCAAGTTCTCACCCAGTCGTACCGCGTTGCGGAAGCTGTCGCACGAGCGACCGGCGCGCGTATAGCCAAAATTGGGTTCAGATTTCTGCCTCCGTGTCTTCAAAACAGATTACTCCTGGAAAGTCTTTTTACCTGAAAGTACGACTGAAGATTGCCAAAGGCTGGCATATCAACGCCAACCCGGCTTCGATGGATTTTCTCATTCCCACAGCCCTGTCTGTCGATTCTGACCTCCCCATAGAGATGCTTTCTGTGAAGTATCCGAAGGGGAAAAAGCTCCGCTTCGAATTTTCACAGATGACCAACGCTGTCTGTCACCATCGGTGAGCATCATCCAGCTCAAGCTCAATGTTTCCTAAGAGCCTATGTCAAAAAAGCGTCTGGTGTCTGGAATTCGTAATTCGTATAACATCTAAGGGTCAAAAAGAAAATTCTAAATTTACCGTAACCTTTCCGAGTGTCAGTTGTATCATACAGATGGAGCTTAAATAGGGAATTGTGTTTTACAATGCCCTGAATTTACAAACAGAGAGAGGAGGTGATGGTCAATGAGAAGATGGTGGGTAAGCCTTGCCGTTTTGGTCGCGTTGGGTTTGTTCATTTCCCTTTGGACGAAAACCGATGTCCTGTCCGCAGCGAACGAACAAGCCAAAGTTGCACAAGCCAGCAAAAAAGCGGGCGAAAAGGCAAGCGAAAAACCGAGTCAAACTGAGCGCGATATCAAAGGAATTCATAAGCAACTTGAGAAGGTAAAGGCAGACCTGGCAAAAGATGGAAAATATTCCTGCTGCATCAATCCGACCTGTGATTTCTGCGCTCTGACGGTGCTCATGTGCCCGTGTGGCAAGAACTTGTCAGAGGGTAAGCCAGTCTGTCCTGAGTGCCTGGCGGGTTGGAAAGCTGGTCAGGGCGTTCTCAAGGATGTAGATGCGAACAAAGTGAAGATGGCTCCTGATGAAATGCTGAAGAAAATGATGGAGATGAAAGCTAAGCTGATAAAGCTAATAGGTTCAGCAATCGAAAAGGCGTCGTTAGAGAAGGTATTGTTAAAGGTTGAGGGACTGTATTGTAGCGCCTGTGAGACGAAAGTGCAATCCGCTCTTCTGAAGATTCCAGGCGTTAAAGAAGCCGAAGTCAGTTTAGAAAAAGGCGAAGCTGTCGTAAAGCACGATAAAGGAAAGGTCGCCACAGCTCAACTGATAGAGGCAATCAAACAGTCGGGATATCAAGCATCCGTTAAGGAATGATATTTCAGCGTCTTCGCAATCTCCCAGGCATAAAATGCCTGGGGGATTTTTGAGATTGTCACAAGTCTTTTAAGCTGGGGGTTAAAGTCAAGCCTGAAACCTGCAACTGATGTCAGCCGTCCTTCATACATTAGGACACTTCCAGACAAGGAAGCGTGCGATTTATCATTAATTTAGTGATAACACATTTTCTTTTTTTATTTTTACCGTAACATTTCCGGTTATAAGTTTATAATACTATATAAGCGGGGGAGATTTTGCAGAGCTCCTCAAAAATTCATTAAGGAGAAAAGAAGAATGCGAAGAATTTTGTTTCTAACCACACTCTTTTTAACAATATCTATCGCCATATCTGTTTGGACTCAGGGGGAAATTCTGAGCTTCGAAGATGAGCATGCTCCACTGTGGTGTCTTAAGGCTGAAAGTCCATTGCTCATCGGAGGTTATGGCGACAACTTCGATTATGCTGGTAAGAATGTGGTTCCCTACGAAGGCCTGGATGGACACATGATGTTGACAGAGCGCTCCAGAGATGTAACAACTCATGCGATATACGCTGACGCTACTCGCACAAGTTTTTACAGTCCGATGGAACCCACCAAGGGCTTCATTGCCGCGCCTGATGAGAAGGAGTTACACTTCGTAGCCCCCTAAAGAGTCTCGTTACTTATCTCACGGGGTAGCGAACACAGGCAGGCGCCTTCGGCTTACGGAGCACAAAATCTCAAGCAAGACGGAGCGCTATTTGAGTTCAAAATTCCCTTGAAATGATAAAAAGACCTGTTGACAGTTTTGCTCTTTTATCTGAAATCTACAAGGTGTATAAATATTACCCACATAGAGTCTTTTCAGTGAGTAATATTTACGCGCTTTTAACATCTATAAATTGGAACAGATGTGGATAACAATTGTTATTATTCGGTTCATAAGATGTTGGTACAAATATTGCTCTACATAGACATGACTTTTGTCTGTTAGAAAGATGCAGACGATATAACCACCAAAACAGTAACGCCCTTTTCGAATCAAAAAAGAACTTTTTCCGGAAGGAAGTGGACAATGCACAGCTCCTATGATTATGGCGTTTGGCCATCGGTAATTTTGAGTGTATTGCTATTCGGTGGGTTTGTGTTGAGTTTTTTGCGACCCAAAGGCAAAGTTGAATGGCGTTCTATGGGTATTTTTTTCGCATTTATCGTGGCGTTATTCACAGAGATGTACGGTTTTCCATTGACTATTTATATTTTAACCTCAATATTTGGGGTCAAACTAGGACTTGTTAACCCATTTAGCCATATCAACGGACATCTGCTAGGTACGATTATAGGGGCGCCGGGGTGGGCGAAACCGATTATATGTCAGATTGGCGGTATATTTATGCTGGCGGGATTAGTTATAATGGGTAAGGGCTTTTGGCAGATACACTCTGCCAAAGGTGAACTAGTGATGGATGGGCTCTACAGCTATGTTCGCCACCCACAATATGTAGGACTATTTTTGATTACTTTCGGAATGATGATTCAATGGCCGACTATGATTACAATGATTATGTGGCCGATTTTGATGATTGTGTACTATCGACTGGCGCTTAAAGAAGAGCGACAGATGAAAACGGCTTTCGGCGATAGATATATTGAATACAAGCGGCGTGTGCCAGCGTTCGCGCCCAGATTCAAACGCAGAGTAACTCCACTCACAGATTTCTAATCGCAAGTCATAAAAGAAGGGAAGGAAAGGATGGATTGTCTATTGTCGATTGGATGCGTTCATAAGCATTCAATAAACAATCATCAATCCAAAAGCGGGAACTTTATCCTTCTGTCTTCCGAAAGGGGGGAAAGATTATGTTCACTTCGTTCACCGACGCCTTCGGCCTACGGTTTAATCGAGCGCGCGACCCAGTTTGTGGTATGAAAATCAAGAAAAAAGAGGCTGCGGCTACGACGAATTACGCAGGTGAAAGATACTATTTCTGCGCAGTCTCCTGCCAAACGGCTTTTTTGAAAAATCCCGCAGGATACGCCAAGAACAAGATAAAAATAGATAAACGAGTTAACAGCAGTGGTAGTTGTTGTCATCACTAGTGCATTGTAAAATTTATTTTAACTTAATTCCAAAATCCCGTAGCGTCGCTGTCGCCAGATACCGCAGGCGGGGACGCCTGCTTAAGCGCGGGGACGCCCCGCT
>DTYX01000288.1 GCA_012961655.1 Candidatus Poribacteria bacterium | reverse complement strand
TTTTTTTCAACATGATAATCCTCCTCTTTTCGTTATTAGTTTTTTTATAAGTATACCATCCGTACAGCAAACTTTATGCCAATTTAACTCTGTGCTTGGGCTACTATCAAACCGTAAGTGAATTTTAATAATTTATATCATGCGTACTGTTCTATTTTTGATACTTAAAAGTGTAAATTTACCACAAAACAGACAAAACCGTATCTAATACTCCACGATAAACTAAATATTATCATAGGGTTATGAAATTATCAAGTTTTTTTACACCTTACGTTTTAACGATAAACACTTTGGAAAACTTTAACATCGCTTGCGAATACATCCGTCACATATATTTTATTATCCCTACCGATAACAATTCCCATTGGACCGTTCAAATTTGGCAGGGAAAACTGCGTTAGAAACTCACCGTTTAGGTCAAAAACCTGAATTCTGCGATTGCCGTGGTCAACGACATAGATATTATCCCATCGGTCTTTGGCAATATAACGCGGTTCATTGAATTGCCCAGGCTGGTCTCCTTTCTTACCCCAAATGGCTATCAGATTGCCGCTAAAATCGAATTTCTGTATCCGATTATTGCCAGTATCGACCACATAAATATTATTGTTGCTATCCACCACCAAATCAGTCGGCTCGCGAAATTGTTCTCGCGCCCAGCCAAACGAGCCTTTTGCTATGAGGAGTTTACCTTGAGGATTAATTTTCAGGAATCGATGGTTGCCTGTATCCGCGATATAAATACTACCACTTCTATCTGTCGCGATTCCTCCGGGCGAGTCTAACTGGATTTCAGACTGGACATCGAGTCCAACGACCTCACCAGATTTTTTACCAACGGCTACTCCAAATATTCGATTGATTAAACTACACACTTGTATCCTATCATTGCCGCAATCGGCGACATAGAGAAACTCACCACGAATGAAATTTATATCAACATCCACAGGAGTGTCAAACTCACCATCCCTCCAGCCGAATCGGCCCAATACCATTGTGGTCTCTCCATCAGCATTCAAAACTTTAATGCAATGGCTTCCTACGTCTGCCACATAAATATTACCGCTGATGTCCAGGGTAAGTCCCATCGGTTGACTGATAAGTTTGCTTTCTCGCTCCCGTCCGCCAATGCTATATAGATAATTTACCCCTAACAAGCGTGGTTTGTCCACATCTTGACTGCTGGAAGTAACAATTTGAGGTGGAATAATTGAGGAAGATTCAAGAGCGACACAACCAAGCAGCAGACAGAAAGGCAAAGGAACAAGAAATCCTACCATACATCTTAGATAAGTAAGAAACCCGTTTTCTCGGAGAAAACGGGTTTCTGGCAAACTAGCCTTTTTGTACATTAAACTTGAAAGCAAAGGTCGTTTTTTCATCTGAAACTTCGTTGTATATATTAGGTATAATGAGAGTTAATCTCGATGAACTTACGCTGCGTTTTTTGAAGTACAAAAAAAATTGCCGTTTAGAGCCAGGCATAACCAAAGTTTTTTGTAAGTCTTCCAACGGCATCGCGGGAATACTTCCTCGTCCAATTATACCATGTCTCCAACTGAATAATTCCATTTTGAACTGAGGGGGCATTTTGGGCTTAAAACCCCTGCCGAGATGAAAATTCTCCTCTGATTTCGAGAGGGGCGGGAAAGTCGAGCCATTTGGGTCTAGTAATACGCACTTATTTTTGTAAAATGAGACCCAATTTCGAGTCTCATTCACAATGATTACTCCAAATGCATCAACTTCTTTAACATCGTTGAGGGGCACGGCCAAAACGACAATCCCATTTTTAGTAGAGACGACAGCGCCTGTCTTGGGAAATATCGTTGCATCTTGGTCTATTGCGGGAACGATATTCGTAGTTTGCAGGCTGGCGCAGCTAACAATCGCAAATAACATCGAGATTGAGAAAATAGTTTCCTTTTTCATAAATTTCACCTAACTAACTTTCAAGATTAAAGTTCACATTGTCAGTTCTATCTATGAGTTTAGACGCGAATGATTCACGAAATAATCGTTGAGAAGCACGAAGTCCATCGCCTACGCCGCTACATCGTTGCTGAAAATTAGTTAAATCTGTATCACAAACAAGAAGAACGACACTCGATAAAGGCTCAAGAATAGAAAAAAGTATAGTATAGTATATCTTTGTTATTCATAAAGGTCAAGATAAAAAAAATTGCTGAGAAGTCTAGTGTACTGGAAAAGGATATTATAATAACAATAAATAACATCTGTTCTAAAATATATAGCTTTAATTCCAAATAAATGAGTAAATTTGAAAATAATCGATATAGTTTTGTAATATTAAGTAATGTTAATGGTATTTTTTTCTTGACAAACCACCAGGAATTCTATATAATACTTCCCCGTTTTTGTACTAATAAGAATTCCGGTCAAGAAGAGTAGTGTATAAAAGATGAATCAAGAAATGATGAATACTAAAGAGGTCGCTGAATATTTAAACCTCAATGAGAAAAAGGTTTATGCGCTCATAAAAGAGGGAGAAATTCCTTGCACCAAGATAACAGGCAAATGGATATTTCCAAAGAACTTGATAGACAAATGGATAGAGGACAGTGTTCAGGGGACTAAAGCCTTAGAGGGAATAGAAAACATTACTATTATTGGCAGCCATGATTTGTCGATAGATTTACTCGCATCAGAAGTCAATAAGAAGTTTCCTCAATTGATTCTCCTTTCGGCAAATCTAGGAAGTATTGGTGGTTTAATATCTCTCAAGCGAGGGCGGAGTCACATCGCAGGAGCACATCTTTTCCATCCTGAAACGGATGAATACAATCTTCCATATCTGCCGAAATACTTGCCGAAATTAGAGTCAGTTGTAGTAAATTTTGTCTATCGAGAACAGGGGCTAATAGTCCAACCGGGCAATCCTCTCAACATTAGCGGCTTTGAACATCTATGTCATCCGAATGTCCGATTTATCAATCGGCAGGAAGGCGCAGGAACACGTCTGTTGTTGGATTATCACTTGAAGCAATTGGGCATCGAAGGAAATCAGATTAGAGGTTACAATCATCAAGTTTCGACCCATACCGAAGTGGCAACAGCTATCCGTAATGAACAAGCAGATGTCGGCTTGGGTGTACTCTCGGCAGCGATGTCATTCGGCTTGGAATTTATTCCCATTACTAAAGAACGATTTGACCTTATAATTCCTAAAGCATACTTCTACACCGAACCTATTCAGGAATTGTTAGAAATCGTTCGGTCAGAGAATTTTATACACAAAGTTGAGCAGATGGGTGGATATGATATTAAGGATACAGGCAAAGTGCTTGTGTGGAGATAACTGATATTTATTTAGGAAAAAATATGAGAAATTTTGCGATTGGTATCTTGACGATGTATCTACTTTCGATGGTTATAGCATATATTGCAGATGCCGAAAAAAAACCATCTTATCCTAACCTCAAAGTGAGCGGTTATATTCAAGCTCGATATACGATGGATAAAGATGAGGTAAATGATTTTCAAGCTAAAAGAGCCAGAGGTAAATTTTCTGGAAATGTCAGTGAAAAGATTAAATATTCCCTGTTATTTGATTTCATCGATGATAAGCATGGCAGCAATCTAGCAGATGCGTACATTGACGTAAACTATCTGCCACAAGCAAAGGTTAGAATGGGGCAATTTAAAACGCCGTTCAGCATGGAGTATCTGACCTCCAGCACCAAATGGGATACCGTTGAACTGGCGCAGGTTGTTTCTAAACTTGGCTCGAAGCGTGATATCGGCATTCAGATTAGCGGCGATGTTTCACCATTAGTAGAATATACAGTTGGTGTTTTTAACGGAACCGGTTCTAATGCCGCGGAAGAAAATAAACGTAAGGATATTATTGCGCACGGGGTTATAAAACCGCTCAAAGGACTTCTGTTGGGGGTTTCACACTATGAGGGCTGGTCTGGCAAAGAGGACGAGAATAAAACCAAAAGACGCACCGGCGCACAACTAAGTTTCATCAAGGAACCATTATCGGTGAAGGGTGAATTCATCTTCGGTAAGAATGGCGAAACGAGCGCGTATGGCTGGTATGCTCAACTTGGGTATACATTACCCATTCCCCTCGGCAAGGGCAGTCAAAGACTACAAGCTATCGTCAAATACGATTCTTATGACCCCAACGGTGACAAGGAGAAAGACAAAACAGACATTGCCACCGTTGGACTGACTTGGTTTATCACAAAGAATGCAAAGCTTCAAGTGAATAACCGACTTATTCTCAATGAAGATCTCGAAGTTGATAATGATGTCGTGATAGCTCAATTTCAGGCTATTTGGTAAGTGTTAAGTATTTTGACATTATCGAGCAGACAGATGTGGAACGCATCACGTTTCACGTTTCACTTTTTGCGAAAAAGATGCTGTGTGGAATAATGTCAAAATGGGGGTAGAATCAACAATGTATAAAAGATTTTTCACCGTTTGCCTAATTTTACTCTTTAAATTTTCGATTTTATCTTTTGCTATCGGTCAAAAACGCATAAAAATGGCGACGACGACTAGCACGGAAAACTCCGGACTCTTGGATGTGCTGTTGCCTCCGTTTGAGCGGGAATTCAACGTCAAAGTCGATGTCATCGCGGTAGGTACTGGCAAAGCCTTAAAACTTGGTGAGAATGGCGATGTTGACATCGTATTCGTTCACGCTAAAGCCGCGGAGAATAAATTCGTCAATGACGGTTACGGTGTCAACCGTAGAGATGTCATGTACAACGACTTTATCATCATCGGCCCGAAAGAGGACCCCGCGGGCATCAAAGGAATGAGGGATGTCGCTATGGCATTGAAGCAAATTGCCGACAATAAATCGCCATTCGTGTCCCGTGGCGATGATTCCGGCACTCACAAGAAAGAGAAATCCCTTTGGAAAGCCGCCGGCATTGTCCCCAAAGGCAGTTGGTATATGGAAACCGGTCAGGGCATGGGGCCAACGTTGCAGATTGCGGATGAAAAACGTGGATATACTATGACCGACCGCGGCACGTATCTTTTTTATAAAGACAAAATTGACCTGCACATTCTTGTCGAGGGCGATGAACGGCTGTTCAATCCGTATGGCATCATCGCCGTAAACCCTGCCAAGCATCCGCACGCGAACTATGTTTACGCGATGGCGCTAATCGGCTGGGTTACTTCAGTGGAGGGACAGAA
>DTYX01000287.1 GCA_012961655.1 Candidatus Poribacteria bacterium | reverse complement strand
GTGTCCTTATCGCCTTCTGGGTGTTACAATATTTTTTACAAAAAGGAGATATTCAGGAGTGCGAACCAAAAGTCTTACATACAAACTTGGAGTAAAAATTAGGATTTTACGAAGAGCGGCGGGAATGACGCAAGCGCAATTGGCTGAAGCCGCAGATATTAGTGTGAATTTCATGGGGTATATTGAGCGTGGACAGCGTACGCCGTCTATTGCGACGCTGGAACGGATTGCGAAGGCGCTGAAAGTCGCGCCGAAGGAGTTATTTGAGTTTCCCAATGATGAAGAAAGCGAATTAGCATATTCAATTCTGCTGACGGAACTGCGCAAATGCGGACCCGAAGATATTTGCGCACTTGTTCCGGTTGTTAAGCGGATGGTGCACAATGAAGCAGAAACATAGTAGCCACCGGAAACCAGTGGTTTATGCGGCTACCGTTACAATTGGAGATTACTTAATGAATTTGATAGACATCTTGCCAAAATTAATAGGAGCCCGAATTAGGCAAATTCGACTTAGCCTTGGATTGACTCAGGAAAATCTTGCTGAAAAAGCAGATATGGATTTTACTTCGATTGGCGCCGCGGAGAGAGGTGTTAGGAATCTCTCTTTGAAGAGTCTAGCGCGAGTTGCAGATGCCCTTGGTGTCCCTATTGAAGAGTTAGTCCGTCTACCCAGAGACGCTCAAATAAGTTCAGAGAAAGAGATAGCCATGCATGAGATAAGAGTGCTGCTAAAGGACATGGATCTGGAACAGATAAAACTGATACTAGAAATTGTAAAGACAGCTAACGGATATTTCAAAAAGCAAAGTTCATCCCAGGGTTAGGATATTCAATAATTCTGATATTCTTTCTAAAAACTTACTAAATCTTTCTTTTTAGTGTCCACCGAGAACGAATTCTCAATAGTTCCTTCCTTTTGCTCAAGCTCACAAACCTCCTCCCCTCATACGCATCAACTTAGCATATAAATCCTTGACTTTTCTTACCCATTGTCTTATCTCCGTAACCCTTTACCAATTTTTACAAAATTGTAGCATCCGCATCTTTTGATGTCAAGAGTATGTTGCGATTTACATTGCATCATAAATATATTTTTGTTATACTAAAGGATAAAGTTTCCCAAAAGATTTCATTTCTACGTATGTTTTACAAGGTGAACGATAATGAAAAACCTCAGAATAATCATTAGCATCATCATCGTCGTATCTCTTTTGCAAACCGTATGTATAGTTGCGTTTGCCGCGAAAGAAGAGAAATGGCGTAAGAATTTAACGAAGGACTATCAGAAAGTCATCAAGGCTGATTCGAAACAGGCTGAACGGCATCGCGGCTTGGCGCGAAAGTGGGCTGACGGGGGACATCTGGATGACCTCATCCTTTTGTATGAACAGGATTTGCAAAAGAGGATGAATGAACCGTATTTGCATTACGGTCTGGGATTCGTTTATGCGCTTAAAGGTGATAGGGATTCTATGGAACGGGCTTTGTTGCATTTACAGGAAGCGGTTAGGCTACGACCCGACATGAAATATGGTCATTTTAGTCTCGGCAGCGCTTATCTTTTTAGGAGGGATTATGAAAAGGCAAAAGTAGAATTTGAAAGATGTCTGGAACTTGACCCGAAATTCTATATCGCACATTACAATTTAGGCGAGGTGTTTCGAGAACAGGGAGAATATGCTGAAGCGCTGCAAGCGTATCAAGATGCTTCGCAAATTAAATCCAATTGGGAACGGCCATACTACGGGATGGGCTTAATCTACTTCGCTCAGGGCGATTGGGACTTAGCAGCGCAGAATTTTCAACAGGCGATTAAATTTGAAAAAAAATTTGCCCCGCCGTACTTCAAACTCGGTCAGGTTTACGCTCGACGAGGACAGACCGCTGAAGCGATAGCGCAATACAAAGAAGGCTCAAAATATCAGCCGTACACCGCTGAGAATCTATACGAATTGGGCGTGATTTTCGCAGAGGAGGGCAATTCGACCTACGCTACGCAGATGTATAATCAGGCTTTGGTAATTGACCCAAACTACGCCCCGGCGAACCTGCAGTTGGGCGAGATGTACTATCTCGAAGGTTTGAAAGAGAAAGCCATCGAACACTACAAATCGGCAATCCAGAGCGACCCGAGCTTGAAAAATTATTTTATCGACCAGATTAAAAAATATGACGCGGGGTTGATGGGCGCGGACGAGGCAAGGATTGTCCTCGATAAAGCGCTGGCGATTGACCCGAATGACGCAACCGCTCATCTCAGTTACGCCAAAATTGAAAGAGACGCGGGGAACATCGACGCGGCGATTAGCCATTACGAAAGCACAATTAAAATATCACCCACTCTTTTGGAGATATATATGCCTTTAGGCGACCTATATTATGAACGCAATGATACCGAAAAAGCCGCCGCGGCGTATCAGGTTGCGATAAGTCTGAAGCCCAGTTTGGAGCGGTATTTCTTTGAACAAGGGCAACAGGAGCTAGAGAGTAAGCATTTTGAGAACGCCGCCACAAATTTCCAAAAATTTATCCTGCTGTATCCACGGGATGGAGAATCGCGCTATCTGTTGGGACGGAGTTTACAGGCATTGGGCGAGGTCGATAAGGCGCTAGCGCAATACGAGGAAACTATCAGAATTGTCCCAACTCATAAGGACGCGCTCACCGCCGCGGCGACGATTTATCGCCAACAGAAACGCCCGCAACAAGCTCTGAACGTCCTGACAAAGCTGATAGACATTGACCCAACAAACGCAGAGGCGCATTACATGGCAGGCTTATCTCATCTCGAACTGAATCACTCCGATGAAGCGCTTGCGACTTTTGTGAAAACAATCAGGTTGTCGCCGGAAGATGCGGATGCGCATTACCAACTAGCGGAATTATACGCCGCTCGCGGTGAAATTGATACTGCTATCGATGAATATGAAAAAACCATCGAATTGGACGAATCAAGGGTAGAAGCCTATCTTCACGTCGGCGCAATTTACCTTAAAAACGGCGACAAGGATAATGTCATCCGAGTTTATGAGAAAGGCTTAGAACTTGACCCCAATCACCCGCAAGCACAGTACGACTTAGCGTCGATTTTCGATGAGCGCGGCGAATTTGAAAAAGCTATCAAACACTATGGACTTGCGAACCAAATTTCAGGGGATAATCTCGAATGGCATTTCCGCTATGCCAGAATCCTCGACCGATATGCGGAAATACGGCACGAAAAAGGCGATGCAAAGGCGCGCGATAAATATGCGACGCTGGCAGTGGCGGAATACAACCGCACTTTGCAGCTTAATCTGAATTACGCTCCAGCTTACTACTATCGCGGTTTGATTACTCGCAAATACAAACAGATAGGCGGGGAGTTGTATCGTTTCGCTCAGATTGCAGAGGATTTCAAACAGGTGGTCGAATTGGAGCCAGATAACGTCGATGCCCTATACAATCTGGGATTGACGTATCTGGATTTGGATAAGAGGACGGAGGCAAAATCCGTCTTTGAGAAAATTTTGGCTCTGAACCCTAAATTCAAGGGCGTTAATCTGCAACTTGGGCTAATCGCTGAATGGCAGAAGAGACTTGACGAAGCTATCTCCCACTAC
Source organism: Candidatus Poribacteria bacterium (assembly GCA_012961655.1). Taxonomy (GTDB): domain Bacteria; phylum Poribacteria; class WGA-4E; order DTYX01; family DTYX01; genus DTYX01. Next base: position 459 of record DTYX01000287.1, on the reverse strand, counting down.
GAAAAGGAGATTCAATTGGACGACAACGCCACCGAAGCGCATCAACATCTCGCAACGTTGTACTCGACTCATAAATTGGATTTTCCAAGGGCTGGGAAGGAATTCCAAAAGGCGCTTTCCCAAGACCCAAATCATGTTCCCACTTTAATTCACTACGGTAATCTGCTGTATAATCAAGAAAAATATAACGCTGCGGCGGAACAGTTTGAAATCGCCGTTCACGTAAAACCCGAAGACCCAACCGCGAATTACTATTTAGCGTTGATGTACCAAACCGCGGGGAAAACAAATCTCGCTATCGCTCAGTGGAAAAAGTTTCTGCAACTTAATCCCCCCGAACAGTGGGCTGAAAAAGCGCAGGAACATCTAAACAAACTGGAGAATTAAAATTGCCTACAATTTCTACTGTATTGTTAAATATATTTTGATAAAAATAATTAGCCACGGATACACCCGAAT
>DTYX01000286.1 GCA_012961655.1 Candidatus Poribacteria bacterium | reverse complement strand
CTAACATAGGTTCCGATTCTCGGGACATGGAGGCATTTAATGGAAGAAGAAATCAAATTTGAAGAAGCTTTAGAAAAATTGGAAGATATTGTAAATGTACTTGAAACTGGCGATTTATCTCTTGAGGAATCGTTAGAGGCTTTTGAAGAGGGAATTCGCCTATCAAGAGTCTGTTCAAAATGGTTGAATGAGGCGGAACTTAGGGTTGAGAAACTGATTTCGATTGACGAGGATACCGTAGAAACTGAGCCATTTGAGATATCCTCGGAGAGTTAGACAATGGCAAGGGGACAAAGGGGCAAAATGGTAAAGTGGTAAATGACCCCTTTTTTCCCCTTTAGCCTTTTGCGTTGAATATAAAAAAATAGTCTCATAACTAACTGAGATTAGTCACTATAGGTAGCTAAATGAAATATAAACTACTTTTTGATGAATTGGATAAACGGAAAAGAATGGTGTATGATTATCTCTTTGCCAGACGCTATTCGTCCCGATTTCAAACAAAACACATTCACGATTCTGTCTACAGCTATATGAAATTGGGCGGGAAATCCCTTCGCCCGGCGGTGTTGCTCTTTTCCTGCGGAGTGGTTGGCGGAGATGAAGAGAAAGCCATTCCTGCTGCCGCCGCGGTCGAAGTATTTCACACCTGGACATTGGTTCACGATGATATAATCGACCGAGATAAAACCCGCCGCGGCGGTCTAGCGGTACATGAGGAATTTCGCCAGCGAGCCATAGAAGAATTCGGATATGACCCATTAGAGGCGAAACATTACGGCATCTCTATTGCCATGCTCGCCGGAGATATGCAGCAAGGTTGGGCGGTATCCATGCTTACTGAGTTAGCGACTCAGCGTGGCATCCGGCCTGAAGTTGCGCTCTATCTCATTAACGATTCTGAGATGAGAGTGTTGGGGGCATTGATAGATGGTGAGGTGCGGGATATTCAGTTTTCAAGGCAACCGATTGACTCTCTTGATGAAGAATTAATCTTGGACATGCTGTGGAAGAAAACGGGCGCATTGTATGAATTTTCCGGCAAAGCTGGAGCCATGATAGGGCTCAATACAGATGACCCAGAACACGAATTGGTCGCCGCAATTTTGAATTTCGCAGGCAAATGCGGAATCGCTTTCCAATTGCAAGATGACATTCTCGGCATCGTAGGAGATGAGGAAACCCTGGGCAAACCTGTGGGCTCCGATATACGAGAGGGAAAGCGCACCACCATAGTATATCATAGTTTCAAAAACTCCAATCCATTACAACGGGAGTTTCTTTTATCAGTTCTCGGAAACGCGCAAGCAAAAAAAGCTGATGTCCAAAAATCTACGGAAATGCTCATTGACTTAGGCGGAATCGAATATACCGCTAAACTCGCGAAATCTTATATCCAGGAAGCTATCGTCTATCTTGATAAACTCCCCGACTCAAAATATAAACAGTTCCTCGCTATGTGGGCGGATTATATGATAGAACGGACTTTTTGATGAAGGAGCAAAAGGGCAAAGGGGCAAAGTGGCTAAGGGGCTTTTGAGTTGGAAGGTTGGAAGGATGGATGGAAGATTGGCTAACCATCCTTCCATTCCATCAACTCTCTTGCCATTTATGAACAGGAAGGAGAACAGTAGCAATGGTCAATTTAGAAAGTAAAGTTGCAATCGTCACAGGTTCTTCACGTGGCATTGGTCGCGGCTGCGCGATAGAGATGGCTAAAGTCGGCGCTGACGTCGTTGTGACTTATCGGACTCATCCTGACGAGGCGCAAGAAGTAGCTGAAATAATTGGGCAAATGGGCCGCGAAGCGCTTGTTGTGCAATTAGATGTCGCAGATAGGCAGGCAGTTGAAAACATGGTACAAGCAACGCTGGATAAATTCGGCAAAATAAACATCCTCGTCAATAACGCTGCAACTACCAGACGCAAAACCTTCCTAGAAATGCCCGTCGAGGATATGGCTCATGTATTAAATGTCAGCCTTTGGGGAGTTTTCCATTGTAGTCAAGTTGCTGGACGTGCTATGGTCGAACAGGGACAGGGCGGGAAAATCATTATCATTAGTTCAGTTCACGCCTTTATCCCTTACGGCAACTCCTTGCCCTACAATACTGCTAAAGCCGGTATAAATAACATGGGTTATACGATGGCGACGGAGCTCGCCCCACATCGCATCAACGTCAACGTCATCGAACCCGGTTGGATAGATACCCCCGGCGAACGCAAATTTGCTACAGAAGAGGAGCTGAAAGCGGAAGGGGGAAAAATACCTTG
>DTYX01000285.1 GCA_012961655.1 Candidatus Poribacteria bacterium | reverse complement strand
TTCGGATTTCGGAATGAAAAAATAGATCCGCTCCTTCCGACTTGAGTGTGGGAACATATTGAAAGGTAATACATAATACGCAATATTTACGCATTACGTTCGATTTCTCGGCTCTTGAAACTGAAAAAATGTCGTCAATCCTATTCCCGTCATGACAATAGAGATGAGAAAAACGACGTTATATCCTATATGGTCAGCGATAAATCCCCCCAGTATAGGAGCTACAATCCGCAGTGGCGCCATCAATGTCGACCTTAACGCCGAATAGGTGGGAACGTTACGCGGCGGGGCAAATTCCATGACTATATTGTAACTCGCCAACCAGACGCCCGTATTTGCTAAGCGATTCAAGACGAACACTATATAAAAAAATTTCAGCGCCGGCAACGCAATAGCCATCACCGGAGCTGCCAGCGCGCAGGCTGTGCCGAAGATTAACACCTTCCGATTGCCAAATATATCCGCCATATATCCCCAGAATGGGTTTGTTACTATCCCAGTTCCCATGAGAATAGCCGTGAACACGGCGACATCAGCTTCACTGGCGCCGAGGCGATTGATAGCGTAAACGGTATAGAAAGCCGCCCCCATTTCGTTAAAAGCGTACAATATCTGACTACACACATACCATCTGTAGTCTTTATCTTTACGAAGCACAGATACCGCTGAACGCAATTGAGACCGCCGGTCAAGTCGCGCCATGAACGGTTCTATCGGCTCTCTGACGATAGCTAACGGTAAGAGACTGACGGTTAAAACCAGAAAACCCAGCAGAAAACAGTATGTATATCCAATGGGGAAACCATATCCCGTCAAAAGCCGGCGCGATAGTTCGGCGCTCAGAATGCCGAACCCACCGCCAATCGCGCCAGCGATACCGTATAATCGACCGCGCCGACTTGGCGGAATGACCTTACTTATCATGGCAGAATATGCCGGGCTGTTGAATCCCATGGCGAAATTAAAGACAATCCAGCAGAAAAAGAACCCGCCGAGCAGCCAAGATTGGTAACTTGATAACCATACAGTCAATATCGCCAAAAGTAGAATGGCGACGCGTTCGATGCTCGCTAACACCATAACGTAGTTGCGCTTTTTAGGCAAACGCTCCACATAGTTTGCCACAAATATCTGCGGCAGAAAAAAGCCCATGCTGCCTATTGATGGAATTAATCCGACGAGCATGTTGGAGTCGGTTAGTTGCCGAACAAACAGGGGCAAGATAGTCAAAGTGGAGATGAAGCTCAATCCTGCGGGAAATCCCACCGCATCGATGAAGCAGAGGAGAAAATTTATCCGGGCATGCCGGCGAACGTATTCTGCCATACTCTTTTCGGGCGATTCCAGAACCGTAAGCATCTTCATATTGTCATCAAACTACAAAACTTGACCCTCTTTTTGGGCGTTAGGATAGTAGTCAATAGAATCCTACCAATCGGCTTTTTAACGGTAACAGAAAATTGAGAAATCGTCAAGCAAAATTTCGTTTTTTGGTATAATGGATGAAACCATCATTCCATCGCTCGCGACGGTCAGGTTTATTTCGCCACACTGAAACAGACCGCGATTGACGATGAGGGTACATTGCGACTCGGCTGGTGGCTAAGCGCGCGGTTTGCAGATAATTTCCAGGATACGAGTATCAAAGAAGGTATGCGTATTGCTTGCTTTGACCACAAGCGCGGTGTCTGCTCCCTTTGCGCTGCCGGCAATCGCGATGACTTCCTGGTCCGATTTGATGAGACCAGCATCGGTTGCCATACAAACAATCTCGCATCCGACTTTCACTCCCTGACCAAAGAGCCGCAGAACGTGGGCGATGACTTCATCGACCTGTAGCGCGCCAAATTTCCTATGCACGGCTCGGCCAAGCATTCCGAATGCGTGTCCGGCAAAGAGTATCTTGCCACCATTGTGTTCAATGAGAGATTGGTTCTCGTAAATCATGTCAACCTTGTTTTTCCCTCTGAAGCCGACAACCCCTGCTACAACAATGAGATTGTAGCCACTGAACAGTTGCAATGCTTTGACGCCTGTGTCTCCAGTGTAAGATGCCAAGACTACGTCTGTGATGCCCAATTGTTCTGCCCGCTCTTTGGCAAGTTGAAGTGTTCTTCTGGTGTTCTGTGGACCTGGTTGTTCAAAATAGATGGTTTTGGTTTCCATTGACACCCCCGAAAAATCGGAATTTTCAACGTGTCCTCCATTGTCCTAATGTGCGATATTTTCATCTTATTTCTTGTATACGGCTTATCGAAGGATTCTATCCCGGTTTCTGTTCGTAGTTTTGACACGCTATGAATTGCGCTACTACGAACAACCCCCATGATGGGGTCTGATGCGTAGATGTAGTGCGGATTGCGTGGCTTCGTCGCATCAATCTTTTCCTGTCCCAGTGTGCCTTATATCTTTTGTAAATTAAATTTTCCGCTTCAGCCAGTAAAACCTTTCACAGTTACCACAATCACGACAGTAGCCAGTCTTGCCACCGCATGTCACTACTAAAGGATTGCTAGCGTAACGAGATTTTATTTCTGCTTTGAATTGGGGTTTTATCTGATGATAGATGTTCAAAATATTCTTTCGCCGCTCGTAATGCTCGGGATGCTTTACATCTTCAATATTACTATAACGCATAAAGGTCAATACATAAGGAACGCCATTTGAAGTAAAGAAAGAAACTGCTTCATCACAGATTCCCAGATTCCAGGTGGAGACGCGAAATCGTACCATCATTAAGTTATCAACGAACTGTGGTTGTAGCCACTTATCATCTTTTGGGTTGCACGTGAATACTACTGGAGCGGGGAAATCAAAGTTTGGAATGCTCGTGTTGTAAAACTTATGGGGATACTGAGCCGTAACGCTTAACACTAAATCCTTCTCGATATTGCTGTCATGTCCACTATTGACTCTGACAATTTTACCTTGCGCCTCCTCTAAGGTAGGAATCAGTGGTGAATCTTTCGTCCTGTAGAAACCATCTGAATTGTAGTAACATCCCAAACAGTTATGCGGACATAATCCAGTTTGCGGGATACAATCAATTAAGTTACTACCTGCTAACTTAGGGTTTTGCATCTTAAATTTCCTTCTAAGTAAGTTAGAATTAAATTTGTCCACTTTTCAAGAGCGCCGCTTGGATTTCGGAGCTGGGAACTTTTGCAACGATAATTCAATCTGTTTCAATCCGCATAAGCCAGGGGTCAGGTGTTCCGCAAGAGACTCCTTTTTCAGCCCAGTCGTGGTGTGGGTTTGAGGGGTGCGATTACGAGGGGGTCGAAAAAAAAGCCGGACCCCCGTGTAAATTTGTCGCAAAAATCGCTCAAAGGCGCATGAATACTGATACAAGGGGGTCGATTTCCATGAAAAGTTGAACTACGCAAGTTGCGGCAAGGGTTTGAAGCTATTTTTTTCGCTCTTTTTTCCATTTTGTCTGACCCCCTCGTATTTTTTTATTTCGCGGCGTAATAATAGTGTAACACTGATTCCATTAAGCGTCAAGAAATTTTTTTTACCTTGTAACGCAAGTTTGAAACTTGCGCTTGTTAGCAATCC
>DTYX01000284.1 GCA_012961655.1 Candidatus Poribacteria bacterium | reverse complement strand
CAACCACTAGAGATATTTAACTCTGCCTTTTTAGCTATCTTTTTAACCTTGGTTACAGCTTTGCCAATACACCGTTCAACTGCGTCACTAAGTCCTTGTCTTGCTCTTCCGATCTGGGGCGCATCGGTGAACGAAGTGAAGCGGTTCACGAAGTAAAATCCCCCAAATCCCCCTGCCCCCTTTGGAAAAGGGGGATGCCCTTTAGCAAAGGGGGAAGCGCGAAGCCATATCTCGACAGAAAAACGTCGATTTTGGAAGATCGACCTACGATAATCTTGTCAAAACAAATTTCACAGTGCACTATGAGATTTCAATTAACTTGGTTAGTATAATTTTTTAGCTTTCCAAATCTGCCGGATGGATGGAGGGCAGGAATCCAATCATCCATCCTTCCATGTCTGACAAGTATGATTAAATGGATGGTACTGAAGCTACAAACTCCCGTTTTCGATGTACTGATATTCCTTCAATTTATTAATCAACGTCTGCCGCGTGATGCCCAGTATCTGCGCGGCTTTCGTTTGATTGCCGCTGGTTTGTTCGAGCGTTCGTAGGATTAACTGCTTCTCCATCTCTTTTATGGTCGCGCCGACTTTTGGGAATTCAGAGGGAAGTTCTTGACGGAGTTCTTTTGGCAAATGCTGAGGTAGCAAGGCGTCTCCCTGTCCGATAGCAATCGCCCGTTCGATAACGTTTTCCAGTTCCCGCACGTTACCCGGCCATGAATAGTCCATGAGCAGTTGCAGGGCTTCTGGGGAGATTTGAGCAAACGATTTTTCTTTGGTTTCTGCATGACGTTCCAGGAAATGATACGTCAAGGCAGGAATCTCTTCTTTCCGCTCTCTTAGCGGCGGAACTTTGATTGATATTACATTCAGTCGATAATACAAATCCTCGCGGAACTCGCCATCAGCGATTGCCTTTTGTAAATCTTTGTTCGTAGCGGAAATGATGCGGACATCGGCTTTTTTAGTTTCGGAACTGCCCAACTGTTCATATTTTCTTTCTTGCGCAAGTCGTAACAACTTCACCTGCGTTGCTCTGCTTAATTCTCCAATTTCATCGAAAAAGAGTGTCCCGCCTTCAGCTATCTCAAGCCGACCTACTCTGTCTTTGATAGCGTCGGTGAAAGCGCCTTTGACGTGTCCAAATAACTCGCTTTCCAACAGATTTTCTGGCAACGTCGCGCAATTGACTTTGACAAACGGTCTATCCCTTCGTATACTTTTGTCATGTATCGCCCTTGCGATAACCTCTTTGCCTGTGCCCGTCTCGCCGTAAATCAGCACATTGCTCATCGAATCGGCAACCCGCTCAATCAATTCCAGAATTTGTAGCATCGCTCTGCTTTTGGCAATCAGATTTGTCTTCGTTTGTTGTCCCAATTGCGCTTTCAACGCGCGGTTTTCTTCGACCAACTGCTTTCTCTCCAAAGCATTTTTCACACTGTTTTTCAGCGCATCCATATCGAAAGGTTTGGTGATGTAGTCGTAAGCGCCTTCTTTCATCGCGGCTATTGCCGATTCGACGCTTTGATACGCAGTCATGATGATAACAATGATGTCAGCGTCTTTCGCCTTAATCTGTTTTAGCGTCTCAATGCCCCCCATGCCGAGCATGTTTTTGTCCAATAACACCAAATCAAATTTTTCCTCCGAAATCTTCTGAAGCGCTTCATAGCCACTCGACGCCGCTACGGTTTCGTAACCGGCGGCTTTGAGATTAGCTAAAAGCACACGCCGGATATTGGCTTCGTCATCGACGATAAGGATTCGGTTCGTTGACATATTCTGATTCCCTTTTCTCGGTTCAAGATTTCATATCTTTGATTTAATCTTTTTGTTCAAATCCCCTTCCAATTTAATTCGTAATTCGTTTTAAATTTTTTGTGAATCGATTAGAACGAGCGCTTCTGAAATAACGCCCATAATAGGGCTTGGGGACATTTCCATACCGAATCGAAGCTTTTTTCGCTCGATGAAAGTGAGTTCCTTAATGTTTGTATCAAATGACCCCATGAGGAAGAAAGCCAGAAAATACCAGCCTTTTCAGGTCTTGTGGCAGTTTGAGT
>DTYX01000283.1 GCA_012961655.1 Candidatus Poribacteria bacterium | reverse complement strand
GTTCCTTTTTTTACTGCTTTTATCGTAGCCGGATTCACCAGAATTCGGGTGTATCCGTGGCTAATTATCTTTATCACAATATATTTAACAAGGCACTCTTTTGTAGTGGAAAAATTTCAGTGAACACTATATTAACAACTCAAAGGCAAGAACGTACCAACCACACTACCTGGCGCGCTATCGTCCTGGGACTTCTATTGACAATTCCGCACGGTTACTTTTCGGTTCAAACTCCGACGCCCAGTACCGTTTCGCTTATTTACCCCGTGATTCTCAATCTCACCTTGCTGGTAGTGTTGAATTTAGGGATGAAGCGATGGCTACCTCGGCAAGCTCTTTCACAAGGTGAACTTCTAACGATTTACACGATGCTTTCGCTTGCGGTGGCGATTGGAGGGCACGATGTAATGCACGTCACCGCGCCGATTTTGGGACACGCTTTCTGGTTCGCGACGCCGGAGAACGAATGGCAGACGCTCTTTTTCTCTTATCTGCCGCGCTGGCTGGTTGTGGACGATTTGTATGTGCTGAAAGGGCTTTACGAGGGCGAATCGAGTTTCTACAATCTGAATTATATAAAGACATGGCTCACGCCTGTGTTCTGGTGGTCGATGTTGTTGTTTGCATTGATGGTGGTGATGCTCGGCATCAATACGATAATCCGCAAACAGTGGATGGAACATGAAAGACTGGCGTATCCGATTATTCAACTGCCGTTGGCGATGACGCGCGGCGGCGGCAGTGGACAATTCTTTCGCAGCCGGCCGCTGTGGATTGGCATCGCAATCGGCGGCGGAGTTAATCTCATCAACGGACTGCACGGCTTCTTTCCCGCGGTTCCACTGTTGCCGATACGCACCATCGACATCGGGCGTTATTTCACCGAAAAGCCGCTTTCAGCCATCGGCTGGACGCCTGTGTGTCTCTTTCCCTTCGTCATCGGGTTAAGCTACTTCATGCCGCTTGACCTATCTTTCTCCTGCTGGTTTTTCTATCTCGTCTGGAAATTTGAACGAGTGCTTGGCGCAATCTTAGGATTGCGCAGTTTACCCGGATTCCCTTATATCAAGCCTCAGTCCTCCGGAGCGTATTTAGGAATTGCGGCGCTTGCGCTCTTCGGAGCGCGCAAGCACATCTACTCCGTATTTCGCAGCATCTTTGATAGGTCATCTCGCGATGCGGAAGAGCCGATGCGTTATCGGACTGCATTGGCTTGTATAATTTTGGCAGGCGTCTTTTTGGCGTTCTTTTGCACAAAAGCTGGGATGTCTCTCTGGATCTTCTTTCTCTTTTTCGGATTCTATTTTATGCTACTCTTCGCTTTGAGTAGATTGCGAGCGGAGTTGGGACCGCCGGTGAATGAACTGTATAATATCGGACCTGACCAGATGTTGCCGAAAATCTTTGGCGCGCGGCAGCTTGGAGCGTCCAACCTGACGATGTTCGCTCTCTTTTGGGGGTTTAACCGCGCTCACCGATGCAATCCGATGCCTTATCAACTTGAGGCTTTCAAATTGGCGGAAGAAGCGAAAACTAAACAGAAATATCTCGTCCAGACGATGGCTATTACATCGTTTTTGGGGATATGGGTCGCATTTTGGGCTTTCCTCGATGTGCGGTATCGGTACGGATTCGGCGGGAGCTTTGGTTGGGAAGCGTATCGCCATTTGGAGAGATGGCTCTACTACATGCCCGGACGCGACGCCGCAGCGACTTCATTTATGGGCGGCGGATTCGGATTGATGCTGATTTTGACTTTCCTCAGACACAGGCTACTCTGGTGGACATTACACCCGGTTGCATATCCGTTGGCGAGCAGTTGGACGATGAGTTGGATGTGGTTTCCTATATTCATCAGTTGGCTCATCAAGCGATTGCTCCTAAAGTACGGAGGTATCGTCGCCTATCGCCGAGCCGTTCCCTTTTTCTTTGGATTAATCCTAGGTGAATTCTTCATCGGTGGGATATGGAATATCTACGGCGTTTTATCGCACCGGTATATTTACACTTTTTGGCATTAGTTTTTGAATTGAACATTGATGGTTCTCCATTGATTGCTTTGAGACTTGACAACCCCATCTTCGTGGAGATATCACCGTGGCGAGTGGAAAGAGTTCAACAGAAATTTCCCACGCGGAAAAATAGTAGGGTTCCTGAATTCCCGCGTGGAGAATTTAGACAAGCCAGGAACTGAACCGCATGATATTTAGTAAAACGTGACGAGTGGTGCGTGATACGTGAAGCATCAAGCCTTATCATGTTTCACGCTTTACGTTTCATTTTCCATATTCCGCGACGTTCGTCGTGTATCCTGAGCAAGCGATGTAAAACTGTCCCTCATGTTCTAATATGACACGATTTTGTTCTTTGAACAGAAGCTCACCGTTTTCGTCGCGCCATTCATAATTCCATCGGTTTCCAATAGCGAGCGGGAAATAGCTCTTGCTGTCTTCTTTGATTTGATAACTCATCAACTCAACAACCGTCTGTTTCCCGTTTTGGTGGTGATGTTCTGCTTTGACGATTCCGACGCCCGGCGCGAACCACATCCACTTTTCTCCCTCTCGAAATCCTTTGCTGCGGTTGTAGATTTCGTCAGCTTGTGGGCTGCCTTCGTTGGCGGTTCGCAAACGCATCGTCGTTTTCACCCGCACGCAATGGTCAAATTTCCCAGCGGAAACGTTCACCGTTTCGCTTACCGATTCGATGACGCGTTCGACCTGACCATCACGATGACTACTTGACCACATCTCGCCTTTCCTAACGGGGAGTTTTAGCAACGGCGCATCTGTCCAGAAATTATGGTCATAAATCGGCGGATAAGGACGTTTATCGCAAGCCATCGGAATGATACCGCCTCCTGCTTTACAGATGACCTCTGAGGCAGATATTTTCACACGTGAAAGACTACGGCACCCTCCTTTGATGGCATGTTCGCCATCAGGGTCGGCGATAAGCGATTTCGCTAAATCTATCTCAGCTTCGGTGAATACCTGGTCTTCGATGTTACTAAATGATATGACAATCGGAAGCGTCCGTTGTGCAGCTTTTAAGGCTCGCACGTATTCGCCATGTTGAAGAGAGTAATCGGTCATCAATTTTAACCCTCGCCTCTGGCTTTCCAAATCGCCAATCTCTTCGGCAAGCTGCAACCCTCGTTCAGTTCGTTCAGATAAGAATTCCACTG
>DTYX01000282.1 GCA_012961655.1 Candidatus Poribacteria bacterium | reverse complement strand
CCACCAATAAGTTATTTTGGCGACGAGTGTAGAATCAACAAGCTCAATTTTGTTGCCACCGCTGTCATAAGTCTGATTAAAGACGAAGAACAAGTTGCTGCCGGGACGGTAGATATAGTTGAGCAAAAAGTTTGTAGAGATGATATTACTGTCATTATTCCATTGAGCAAATAGTTTGGCGAAAAGCGTTGTGGAAAATGAGTAATTCACCCGGCTGCTGAAAGCGTTGGCGTTGAATGAGCCATCCGGAAGTATCACACGGTTAAACTCATATTGCGACTCAAGACTGAATCGCCCACTCGGTTTAAAACTGGCTTCGATATCAAAACCGCGTCTTCTACCGTTGAAAAAGTCACCGAAATTCACACCGAACTCGCCAGAAATCATTCTACTTTCATCGGTAGAAATCGTAGACCTGAAGGAATTGAAATTGTATTCGTCTGCCGGAATGATGATTCCCTCCCGGATTTCAAAATCTTCGTCGAGGCGTTCAAAAGTTCGCTGGACAAAAAAACTAAGCCAGCCTCCTCTTTCAAATTCAAACCAGTTTACGAGCGAAATATCACTCGTCTCCAATCTGTTGTCTTGATTCAGGATATAGTCAAACTCTGGCCCGAACCAGATTCGGCGGATGCCGAACACCCCCGGCCAGGGCGTATAACGTGTTTCGCCACGTATTCGACGGACGCCCTTTCGCCTGACGAATCCGACCTCGGGGTTAAAATTTTCGCCGATGTCCGTGTATGAACCTTCCAGGCGGAAGAGGTTAGTTCGCCATCTGCTGCCGAAGTACCAGGCGCTGTTCTGCTCTGACGCTCCTTTTTCAAACGTGCGAGCCCACATCCCGAGCACATCCAGATTGTCGATTGGGCGATATGAAAAGTCGAATCCACTGGCACGGTTGTATTCTTGAGAATCTTGTTTGTTGATAGCTATCAACCCAATGCTGGAGCCCCGAAAGATATCCCGTTTCACGCGCAGGACAGAGTAGTTAGTTCGTGGAACAGCAACAATTTCATCTGGGTCGGTAACTGATTTATCGGTGTGAAATTCATCCGTCAGCACATTCAGGAGACCGACGTTGTAAGGACCAATTTTGCCGGTCACCTTCCCGCCAGTGATTATCGGAACGGCGTGACCTTCCTCAAGACCGATGCGGCGGCTGTAGAAGAGTAACAAGGGAGGGGGTCGGCGGAAGCTGGTGCGCGGAATGCCGAAATCGAACATCCCCGCCCCTTCCAGGAAAAAGGGACGTTTCTCAGGGAAAAACAGACTGAATCGAGTTAGGTTGACCCGTTCCTCATCAGCTTCGACCTGGGCAAAATCGGTATTAAAAGTCAAATCACCGGTGAGGTTAGAGGTGATGCCGTACTTCACATCCAAACCGATGTCAAACACATGATTGACTTCCGTTTCGCTTTCGCTCGTCCGACTCACCCCCGGCAAGATGTATGGCAGCACTTCCAGATGCCGAGAAGGGTAAATCCCCTCTAAACCGGCCAGGACGCCGAGGTTGGATGTGCGATACTTTGCCATTCCGCCATACGATTTGGGAACCGGAACCCATATCGACGTCTCCTGGTTTCGGATGATTTCACGTCCCACATTCATACCCCAGGTCATTTTGTCGCTATGATTGAAACGCAGTTGACTGAAAGGGATGGCCACCTCCACTGTCCAGCGGTCTTCCTTGATTTTTGCTCGACATGCCCAGACTGCGTCCCAGTTCCTGTTCATACTATCCCCACTGTTCGTTATAGCGCTGTCTTGCATCGCCCCCAATGCGTTGATGCGGAAGAAAAATCCGCTTCGTCTATCATTATAGGTATCCAAAAGCACGTAGACATTGTCGTTTTCGTGCAAATCGCGCGCGTCACGGCGCATCTCGTTAGCAACCAACTTGGATATTTCGGAGTCAAAACAGGTAAAACCTAAGTAGATGTTTTCATCATCATAAAGCACTCGTACTTCCATCGGTTGCGTAATAGGCTTTCCTTCGTCAGGTTCGACCTGAACAAACTGACTGATTGGTTTTGCTTTTTGCCAATCAAATTCATTGAACTCACCATCGAGTTCGATGCTCTCGTATGTGCGGTATGCCTCGACTCGGTACTCTTCTATCAGCACAGCATCCGCAAATACAGTAATTGGAAATAACAGAAAAATTGACGTAAGGAAAAAGCAGAGCTTCTTCCAAAGACTTAAATAAATCATCAACTACCTCCTAAGTAAGTTAGAATTAACTTTTTCCATTTTTCAAGAGCGCCGCTTGGATTTCGGAGCTGGGAACT
>DTYX01000281.1 GCA_012961655.1 Candidatus Poribacteria bacterium | reverse complement strand
GTTACTTCCATAAGAATGCGCGGCGCATCCATGTTACCGCCGCGTCCAGGCGGACTTCCATGCCATAAATCCTGACCTGGGTCCGCCCGCATTTCCAGAAATCCTTGTCTCTCTTGCCATGAACCGCCCCCTCGTGGGTCTTCCCACATCCATTCTGGATTTAATGCGCTACCTATGAATTCATCTTCAAAAACGGTTTCATTAAACTCACTTGATGACGACCAACCTTCGATCTTTACAGAGGAGATAATATCTCCAAAGCTTTGAGGGAGTATGTGAAGGTTTGGAATCTCCACTTTGTATTCTTCAGGTTTGAGGTTGATTCGCAGTTCAGCGCCCTCAAAATCCCGATGTTCATAGAAAATCACGTCTATGCCAGTTAGTGGACAATCTGGACCTTTGAAAACTCTCACTGATGAAATTGTATCATTAGGAAGTCCCAGTATACCTGTATACGCTACATCTCTGATAATTGTCGCCATTAACCCTTTGAAATCAGCGTGTTGATACACTTCAACGATAGCTGGAATTGTGCCCCATTCGGGTCCAGAGTGGTCCAAACTTGGTTTGAAATGGATGGATGAGATTCTATCGCCCAAATTATAGGCGAGGTCATGAATATTCGGATAAAAACCAGGCCCCAAAACGATATACCTTCCTTGGAAATTTATGTCCTCATAGAAAAACGCTTTCATATTGGGGCTGAGATTGAATTGAGGCCCCTTGTAAATTTTAATGGATGATATATTATCCTGAAATCCAATATCCCCTGTATATCTGACGGGTTCACAAATGTAACCCTGTCTGCCTCTATAGTTTGTATGTTGAAATACCTCAACAATAAGTCGCGGCATTATCGTGGGCATATTTTTCACCTACTTTCTGTTGCAAATTGAAACGGGGCGCTCATCATCTAATACTTTGTTTATAACGTAAAGGGCATAACGCTCTTCGCTTTCTTTGGCAAAACCAAAGTAATAAATGGTGACTGCCTGAAACGGTCAATCTACTTCAAACCACAGCAATTACACAATTTGTCTGAGCGCCACTGCTCTTTCCTCTTCCAACTGTTCTTCTTCATCCTCTGGACTTATTAGAGGAACTGGTTGGTATGTAGCAGCCTCGCTCTGGCGTTTTTGGAGTCTGAAATAATCGAAGCGGGTCAGCGTCGGTGGGATATTCCCGGGGCATAGAGCATGTAAGCCAACAAGGAGCGGGTCACCGGTACCCACAAAAGTTTGTCCACATATTACCCAATTGGAACCATCGGTTGAAGCGAAAGCGGAGAAGAGGTTGCCGCGCCGCTCAATGCGCAGATAAAGTTGAGTAAGCCGTCTCAAGCCAGAAGCTCTTCCGACCAGGGTATATACTTGATTGACATGCCTTTCAAATCGCACATCTCCTCTGAACGCGTGGGCGCCGGAGGTCTTTTCCAATCGGAGGAACGCTTCAGGGCTCTTCCATACTAATAAACCGCCGTGTTCCCGCAGTTGCGGATAGACCCGAATTCTGGTTTCAATCGCAAAGTCGCCCTCGACTTGCATCAGTAATCTCGGCGCATCCATATTGCCGCCTTGTCCGCGCACTCCATGCCAGAGGTCCTGCCCTCTATCCGCCCGCATCTCAAGGTAACCTTGTCTCGCAGTCCAAGAACCGCCGCCCTTGGGGTCAATCCATCGCCATTCCGGCTTCATCCTATCCGAATAAAATTCATCTTCGAAAACCGTCTCGTTAAATTCGGAAGATGACGACCAACCCTCAATTTTAACGGATGAAATCATATCTCCGAAGCTCTGAGGGAGTACATGAAGGTTCGGAATCTCTTTGATTACGTCCCGCGGCAAGATTTCAATCGGCAATCTAGCGCCTTCAAAATTGACATGCTCAAAAAAGATGACCCTCGCGCCTGTCGGCGGACAATCAGGGCCTTTGATAATTCGTACAGATGAAATTCTATCATGAATGCCAAGTTTTCCTGTATGGTCGATGTCCCGAAAAATCGTGCATTTCCTCCCTTTGAAATCAACATCCTGATAAACTTCAATTATCAAAGGAATAGTACCCCACTCAGGACCAGGCGCGTCCAGCGCAGGACCGAAATTTATGGATGTAATTCTATCGCCAAAGTTGTAGGCAATGTCATGAATATTTGGATAGAAACCAGGTCCTAAGGCTAACCTTTTCCCTTGGAAATCGATATGTTCATAGAAAAGAGCTTTGAAATCGGCACTCCGTGCAAAATTGGGTCCTTTGAAAACCTTAATTGATGAAATATTATCTTGAAATCCAATGTTTCCAGTGTATCGTACAGGTTGCCACACAATGCCTCTTTTACCTCCAAAATATGGACGTTCATACACTTCAGCTATCAGGCGCGGCAACACGACGTTTTGTACCATCATTTTTCATCGCCTCGATATTATGAATTTTAATACAAATGCAGATTTGCGTTTCTGGAAGATATCTGTTGCTATTGGATTCATCCCTCCATACTCAAGATATTCTGTTAACTTCGATATCAACTTAGTTTTTCCATCTTTGGTACTAATAGATATTTTCCGATAATTCATCCAATACTCATCAAACCATTCCTCATTGCAAAATCCTTACCAGAAATTACTGAAAACAACCTAATTTTATCATAAATATAACATTCATGTGCGATTCTGTCAAATAAAAAATTATTTAACCAGAAGTTAAGTAAGTATGAATAATACCAATCAAAAATTTTACTTGATAATTTCAAAATTTTGGTATATACTTTGAAAGGAGAATTTAGTAAGAAATATACCGTGTGCGAAATTATCTTTTACACTATTCGGCGCGGAGATTCGCCAGTGGAAGAATATATAGAAACTCTACCTGACAGAATACAGAGTAAAATTGCTATAGTGCTTGGACTGCTAAAACAACAGGGCCCAAATTTAACTCGTCTTATTCTGATGTAGTGCGTGGAAAGATTCGCAAACTGCGGATTCGTTTTGCTAAAAATCAATATCGCGTTCTATATTTTTTCTTCCGCCAAAATTTGATTGTATTGACGCGTGCTTTTTTAAAAAAGACTCAAAAGCAATACGAAACACGCTTTACCGCGAAGGTATTTAGACATTAGGCTTTCGCTTCACAACAATTTCAGCTTCTGCTTTGATGCTTTCGTACCAAGTTTGGAATATTTGATTCTTCTTTTGTCTAAGCAGATTGCCGCGAATTGTAATGCGTTCCTTTTCATCCTCTTGGAATTTTTTGTGGTCAAAATCTTGCCGTTCTACCAACTGGATGATATATGAGCCGTTGCTGCCCATGAATGGCCCTCGAACTTCATCCTTCTCCATGGCAAATGCCGCAAGCATCGCCTCTCTAGCTCTACCCATACCAGAAACATAGCCACTGGTCGAGAGAGTGAAGAGTTGCGTCTCTTTGACTGTTAGTTCCTTTTTGGTCGTCTCTTCAGGTTTATATTTTTTCGCCAGTTCTTCTAGGTTTTCATTCTCTGATCTTTGCTTCATTAACGATTGCGCGGTCTGAAAGGCTAATTTCTTGGCTTTCTCCTCTTTGATATCATTGATGACATCATCTTTTATCTCCTCAAGTTCGGGAATATAAGCCAGTTTTTTGTCGATAAGCTTGGCAATGAAATAGGATTGAGGCTCACCGCTGTAATTTTTAATTTCAATAACCTCGCTGGTATATCCCTTCCGCAATTCAAAAACCTTATCAACTAAATCTCGATGTGTCCAACTTGAACCGATAGTCGGGATCTGGCTGTCATCTTTGGCGAAGAAGCCAGTTTTGCCCACTTTCAGCGAGAGTTCTTTATATTGCTCAAGTTTTGCCGCTGCTTCCATACCCTCTATATCTACGTCAAACAGAAGCTCATCAGCAATTTCCTTGGCTTTTGCCACGGCTTCCTCCTTGGCAAGCTTTTTTTGAATTTCACCTCTTGCCTCATCCAGGGTTTTAACGCGCTTCTCTTTTTTCTCTTCGACCTTGATGATATGGTAACCATAGGCGCTTTCAACTAGGTCGCTTATTTCACCGGGCTTTAGACTAAAGGCCGCCGTCTCAAATTCTTTAACCATTCTTCCGCGTTTAAAGAAACCTAAATCGCCGCCTTTTTTGGCAGAGCCTTCATCTTCGGAATATTCTTTTGCCAAAGCCGCGAAATCCGTGCCCGGTTCTCTGGCTTTTGCCAGTACCTCCAAAGCTTTCGCTTTTACCTTATTTTTATCTTCTTCTGAAGAATCGGCTTCTACTTTAAGCAGGATATGACTTGCTTTAACTTCTTCCTCTTCGGTAAATTCATCCTCTTTGTGTCGCGTATAATAATTTTTAATTTCGGCATCACTTACAGCAATGCTTTTCTCCAGCTTCTTGGGGTCGATTTTGAGATATTCTATATCGACCTGGTCGCTTTTCTTGTATTTTTCTTTGTGCTTTTCATAATATTCAGCAATTTGCTCGTCAGTAACTGATACCTGATTCTGAAAATCCCTATTGGAGAATTCAATATACTTTAGCTTCGCTTTTTCATTTCGTCGTCTGTATTCCTGTTCAACTTCTAAATCAGTTACGACAGCCATATCAGAGAGAATTTTAACTAAGCGTTGCATCCCCAGTGTTTCTTTAAGAGATTGCCTATAACTGGCCGCTTCACCTCTACTACTCAGATATTGATAAAGTTGGAGAGCCCCCGCTTCTATAATAGCTTCATCGACCTCTCGGTCGCTGATATTAATGTTAAAGGTTTTCACTTGCTGTGCTAGTAGTATTCGTTGAACCAATTCATCAGTTGTTTGCTGCTCAAAATCCATGTTTTGACTCATTGATGCAAAGCGCTCGCCATATTGCCGCCGCGCTTGGTCTATTTTGTTCCGCAGAGCATTTTGATATTGCTGTCGTGTGATTTTATCACCATTTACCTTTAGAGCTATTTCAGCCTTTGAAAAGAAAGACCCACTTTTGACTCCAGAGTATATAAACACACTTCCTATGATAAAAACTACCGCTACGCCAAACATCAGCAATCTGGCAATAAATTTTTTTCTGAGAAAAGCCATTAACATAAAGATTTACCTCCTCAATAGTTGTGTTGTGCATCAATACGATTGAACTTGATATATGCATGATGACGTATTATGAAATATTACGCTATGTACCATGTATAGCATTCACAAATTCAGATATAAGTTTAGGGTTGCTACTTTTTTCCAATACATCTCCTGTGACGATGAAATCCGCTCCCGCTCGGACTTTGGCGGCGGCGACTTCGGGTTGGGAGATACCGCCGCCGACGATAATTGGAATACTAATCTGTTGTCTGACAGACGCTATCATCTCATCTGGCACAGGCCATTTTGCTCCACTTCCCGCTTCGAGGTAGACGAACTTCATCCCCAAATATTCTGCCGCTAAGGCATGAATCCAAGCGATACTTGACTTGTCCTTAGGAATAGGCATAGTACCGCTCATAAATCCGACAGAGGTTTGAGCTCCGCCATCGATGAGTAGGTAGCCAGTGGGAATTGGTTCTAGCCCATAACACTTAATAAGTGGAGCTGCTTTGGCGTGTTCACCGATGAGAAAGTCAGAGTTTCTGCCGCTGACGAGGCTGAGAAATAGAAGCGCGTCGGCATAACGAGAAAGATGGTGAGAAGCCCCTGGAAAAATGATGACAGGCAGAGATATTTTTTCTTTGATACTCTGGATAGTAGCATCCATTTGATCGGAGACGAGTAAACTACCCCCGACTAATAAGGCGTCAACACCCGCTTCTTCCGCACACTGGGCAAACTCAACTGATTCCGCTACGCTTCTTTGGTCTGGGTCGATTAAAACGAGATATCCTGCTTTCGCATGATTACAGATGTTCAACAGATAATTTAAAATGGAGCGTGAATTCATAATTTATACTCAGCACATCACAGATATGATCTGTTGATGTAAAGATTTAAGCATCTGGTGTAAATTATATTAGCTATTATGCGTCATAAGTCAGAATATCCACTTGAAAGCTAACTCACACCAGGCGTTTAACTTTAGAACCAGCCTGCGGCGATGAGGTGTCTCAACTCCAACAGTAAGCTGGGTCGATTTAAAAGCACGGTTTTGAACACTTGCAAGAGTGTTAGTTTACCTCTAGGAACTTTTGCTAGTACCTGAGCGCATTTATCGAGAGTTTCATCGTTAAATTTTAGCACAGCCTCGCGAATGCGGCGGAGATGCTTGAATACCTTGCCGACTTCTTTATCCCATCGGTGTTCGTATTCCCTCAAGAATTCCGCAGATACATCGTCATGCTGAATGGCTTCAACTGCAACTTCCGCGGCCAGGTGTCCACCTATCATCGCGTTGACAATGCCTCCTCCGGAGATAGGGTCATTGTGATGCGCGGCATCGCCGACTAACATGATACCATCAGCGACAATGTCATGCAAACTATCGCTGGTGGATACACAGCCCGCCATCTGGGAAAGAATACTGCCTTTTTCAAATCTCTGTCTGACGAATTCGTTCAGGTAATCTATGGCGAACTTACCATTTATTCCCGAAGCATTGCCGCCGATGCCAACGCCGACGTTGGCAATTCTGGCGCCTTTCGGAAAAACCCAGGCGTATCCTCTTGGAGCAATATTGTGTCCGACGTAAAAATCGCAAAACTCAGGTTCATCGAGGTCAATATCCGCCATCAGATACTGCGCGCAGACATCGACATTACGAAGGCCGCTCGTGGTATCAATCCCCGCCCAACGTCCTACCTGCGATTCGACGCCATCGGCTGCGATAACTATCTGCGCGCCGACAGTGCAATCTTTACCATTATATCGATAATGGACGCCATTAACTCTGCCATTCGTATCGGACTTTGTAACCCCTATCACCCTGGCTTTCACCAGAATCTCCGCGCCGGCTTCTGCGGCTGTTTCCGCCAATCTGCGGTCGAATATCTTGCGCTCCAGTACAACACCCGCGCCAGGATACTCGATGACAACCGGCGTTCCATTCGGTGAAAATATTCTTCCCCCATTTATTTCTTGGGCAATCCAAGCAGGCTCAAGGTCAATGTAACGGCGGAGAACTTCAGTTCCCGTGCCTTCTGCACAACGCACAGGGGTTCCAATCTCCTGTCGTTTTTCAAGCAGTAAAACACTTAATCCATTTTCCGCGGCTACCCTGGCGGCAATCGACCCGCCAGGACCAGCGCCGACGATAACGACATCGTATTCCGGTTTCACCAAAGGCATCTTTGCTCCTAATTATGGATTCGCGCGGTTACTTCGTGAACCGCTTCACTTCGCTCACCGACGGCTTCGCCTTACGGCTTGTTATTTGGTATAAAATACCGAGTCGGATAAGGTTCGTTCATATCAGGCGGGTAGGAAGTAATCTCCTCAGTCCGAATGTATTTAGTATTCTGTTCATCGAACTCTTCACCCATGTCATTTCGGTAATAATAAATCCCATCACTATTGGTAATTTCAAGTAGATACTTTGCTATCTGGACAAGCATGCTTAGATAACTGCCTTTTTTTCCCCGGTAATCATGTTCTGATAAATAAAGAAGATATTGTTTCTGATTCATCAAAGAAGGCTGAAGAGACCTCTTTCCCTTTTTTTTCTCCGCCCCTGTCGGAATCTTAACAACTTGGCAGTCAAACCCCAAAGACAAGAGCTTCTTAATAATTGATTCTGAAGTTTGGTCGGTATTAAACTCAAATGTTGCTACCTTTGACATTTTTATCAAACCCTCCCTTAACGGATATTGAGAACAATGCGCGGCCAGTAGCCAGATATTCGCTCTTGTTATACGATTTCGGAATCGAAATCCAATAATTCGTCCACGTTGCCCACCGGATTCAAAAACAATAAACCGTCTGCTTCTCGGCGGCACTGTACGAGAAGTATTACGAACCGTAGGAAGTAAGATAATCAATTGCCAACTACCGAGCGAAGCAACCAGGCTGTTCACTGTCTTGATGAACTCCCACAAGGATATAGTGTCCAGTTTCAAGCAAAATATCAGTTACTCTTGAGGCAATTTTTTCCGTTAATTCCCAATCATCATCATAAGGTGTCATAAACCTTAGATAGGTGTAACCGTCAGCTCTATCTTTACCTATGTATTTAAGGTGAGGATATGAGTTTAATATCTCCTCACGGAATTGTTTAATAATCTGAGCTTTTGTCGGATTCTTCAATTCAAATCACCCCTGTGAATAGCTCTATTTTGAGTGGTACAAATATCGCTTCCCCGCGAAGATATTTTAAGATAGTCCGCATCGCCATTGAGCCTATTTCCCTGGGGCATTGCTTGATAACTGCTTTTAGCGGACCTTCCTCCTCAATTGACCTCATCATCTGCGGTAAAAGGTCAAAACAGACTACCGCTATATCCTCTCTTCGCATTGTTTGAATTGCCGACATAATGCCTGATTCAACTCTGGCTGTAACTCCAAAGATAGCGTTAATATCTGGATGTTCATTTAGCATGCTTTCCATCAGTTCCGTGGATGAAGCAGTACGTGGCACATCAACCTTCACCGCTATTTTCATCTCAGGAAACTGAGCAAGGGTATTTTCAAATCCCTTGATTCTTTCAATAGTTGAGGTAACTTTTGGAATTTCATCCACGATACCGATAGAAGCCTTGCCGTCGAGCAAATCAGCCAAATAAAGCGCGAGCGCTTCGCCGCCGCCTTCGTTGTCAGAAGCTATATGGGCGACTATTTGACCACCTTCAGCAGTGGTATCCATAGTAAAAACGGGGATATCTTTTTCATTTGCGCTTCTGATAGCAGGCACTATATTCTTAGAATCGACAGGACTTATGAGCAAAGCGTCCAATTCTTGCTGAAGGAGTTTGTCTAATTGTTGCATCTGCGTGTCTAAATGCCACCAAGCGTGTTCAATGAGCAGTTGAACGTTATTTTGCTTCGCTACAGCGCTCAATCCTGCCTCCGCCTCGGAATAAAAATACCCTTTGGATGCCAGCGCCGCGCCAACTAATAGTTGCCTCTCTTGACCGATTGCTTCTAAAGCGTCTAATTGTTCCTCCGCCTCCTCAACGGATATTTTGCCCGATTTTAGCATTTCTAAAATATCTCTTCTATTCTGAAATAACATTTTATTCACCCACTTCGGATAATCAGCATATCAAAAACAGATGTTTGTCTTTCAATTCCAGCCATCCAATCACCTCGTCAATGGACAGAAGAGCTTATCCTTGAGCGCTTTGCATTCGCTCTGCATAAACTACGCAAAGGATTGGGATGATAACGGCGTCAGAATAGTTTTCGATGCACTGATAGTTGGGCTAATTTCAGACCCACCTGCGCCGAAAGCAGGCAGGTTCAATAAGCCATCCACACCTTTCCCTTTCAGAGTCAGCACTCCCATAGGACATCCTTTTACACAGATACCGCAATTTATGCACTTTTGTTGGTCAATCCGTAGGTATGTATCGATAAGCTCGATAATATTTTGTGGACAAACAGCCACGCACGAACCGCAGTAGCAGCAAATCTCTTCGTTGATGAGAATCATAAACTTGAACCTCTTCTTGCCAGTAGATATACCTTTCTTACCCCAGAAACATCGCCCCTAAGCCGACGAAAATATCGAGTTTCATCAGCTTTTGAATTCTTTTAACATTTTCACGAGACAGATTTCGCCACAGACTCGCCATACAATAACACAACACGCAATCGACGCCTAACACAACCGCAACCAAGTATTTCCAGGAATACACCCGCGCTAAATATGGAATTGGGCTAAAGACGATAACTGACGCCATGAAGATAAAGATAAGATACATAGCAACGCGCGCGTTCCAAAAGATGGGAATTGTTTTGGCGCCAGCTTTGCGGTCGCCTTCTATATCTTCGATGTCTTTGACTATTTCGCGAGCGGTCGTAAAGAGAAACGCAAAAATCGCCGGGATAATCGTTCCGCTTAAAGAGTTTACCGCAACGCCGCCGGAGATGAAAATCAAAGCGGTCAACAATCCGACGATGATATTTCCCGCCGACGGCGTGCG
>DTYX01000280.1 GCA_012961655.1 Candidatus Poribacteria bacterium | reverse complement strand
TCTTCCAATCTCTTCAGACTGGGACGGGACAGCTTAGCACAGGAGATATTAATGGCGATGGTGTAGTTAATATACCTGATTTAAGAGATACTTCCGACGCCATCAATGGAGTGATAAAAATGTAGCGATGATGCTGTTCGCTAATTGGCATGAATTTTGCTATTACTGCTTGTAAACAAGGAAGGCTCACGAAATGTTATGGAAGTGAAACAAGCAGCAATCCACAATCTAATAATCGGTGTCTTTATCTGTACTATACATCTATTCGTTGTTAGCACAGCAGATGCTGTAATTGCTGAACTGCGCCAAGCCGGAACGACTAAAACCAACTTTTCTGCAAGCGTTGGAAATATCGTTGACGTAGACATCTATATCAATACGATGGGAAATCAAATCGGTGGTGTTTACATATACTTAAGTTTTGACGATAAAATTTTTGAATTAGTAGATATCACACAGCCAGTAGAAGGAGGCTCTTTTCTCGATAACTGGCAGCTAATGGAGAATGACACACATGGCGACCCTGGAAACGCCATCCCTAAGTTTCAGATAGATTACGCTAAAACGACCTTCGCGCCGGAAAATTCGAAAGTAGGTGATGGCGTGATTGGCACTTTCCGTCTGAAAGCTCTGAAGCCCGTTGTCTCTACTCAAATAACTTTCGACGAAAGCAAATTCCACAATCGAGAAACGCAGTGCGCTCGCGGCGCTGGACTCAAAATTGTGAAATTTACCAATTTAACTCCTGCGACAATCTCTATTAAAGGCGCGCTCAATATTAAACCGATTGGCGACATCGTGTTCAATGTAGGCGAAATTTATGAAATTGATCTAGATGACTACATCGACGAGCCTCAAATCCCCGATTCAGAAATCGCATGGACGGTGTACGGCAACAAAAATATCGAAATAGTAATCGCCCCAGATTCGCACGTTGCGACCTTTAGTTCGCGGGATTGGACAGGCGAAGAGGCAATGGTTTTTACGGCTGAAGCCGCGAGCGGTGAGAGCGCTGTTCTAGATGTAACCGTCAAAGTTGTTTCGCCGCCGATATTCAGCGAATTGCCAGCAGTAAAATTCAAAGCGACAGGGAAGAGTCGGCGCGTTAATCTCAATGACTACTTGACTGATTTTGATGACCCAAATTTAGAAGGAATACAATGGGATTTCAGAAATGCAACTAACATAAAAGTAGGGCTTGCCACCAAAGGTTTTGTAACTTTTAGCAGCAGAGGCGGATGGGCCGGTACAGAGGAAATTATCATCATAGCGACTGATTCTGATGGCAATGTAGCAGAAGCCCCGATTAAAGTAACTGCGACTGCTGACCCCAGCGTCAGTAATCTTCCGGATGTAACTTCGACAATCGACGGAAGCATTTCTAAGCCACAACTTGTTCTCGATGATTATGTCTTCGACCGTGATAATAATCCAGATGAACTCCTATGGAGTTTTTCCGGAAATCATAACATAGAGGTCAGCATCGACAACGCTACACGCGAAGTAACCTTTAGAAGTGATGGTTGGACAGGCGCTGAAGAGATTACTTTTACCGCAACCGACCCGGATTCGCAATCGGGAAGCGATACATTAACGGTAAGGTTGATTTCCGCCGAAAACGGGCTGGTCGTGCTGGATATTCCAGACATCAGCTTTTCAGAATGGGATGCGCCTCCAACTCTGAATTTGAACGAGTATGTCATCGACTTGGACGGCTCTCCCGGTGAAATTATCTGGACCTACAAAGGTAACGACAAAATATTCATCAGTATCGACCCAAACAACATCGCTACATTCTCATCGGATGAAATGGCTGAGGAGCTAATCACTTTTACGGCGACGGATGCGGATGTAAATCGGGCGAGCGACCAGATGACAGCAACGTATATCGCTAATCAACCTCCTGAAATTGCTCCTCTGCCAGAACAAGTTTTACAGGGGGGGACGCCGAGTAAAATCTTTAACTTAGATGATTTTGTCTCAGATGACAACACACCGAAGGATGAAATCAAGTGGAGCGTGTCAGGTTACGATGAAGAACATCTTATAGTCGTCATCGAAGTGAGCCGAAATGTTTTAGTCATACCTGCTAAGGATTGGTATGGAACTGAAGTTGCTACCTTTACAGCTTCGGATGCACAAGGCAATGAAGCCAGCAAACGATGCCTGATAAAAGTTACAGCCACGCCTGTCGTTACATTATCTGGTGAGATAAAAGTCGCAGAAGGCGAAACGGATACTTCTCTTAATTTGGATGAATATGTCGAAGATGTGGATACGCCCAAAGAACAGATTTCATGGGAAGCTAAAACACCAGACGAGACAAAGCCGCTTCCACTAATTATTACCGTCGATTCTGTCTCTCGAAAGGTTGTAATCTATGCTTCTACAGGCTCTGAAGGTGATTACGCCGTTACTTTCACTGCAACTGACCCAGACGGCAATAAGGGCGAAGGCGCGATAAACGTCAAAGTTACAAAAGACTCCGAAGGGAAGAAATCGCCCGTTGTCGAAGATATTCCCGATATTATCCTCTCCGCTGGAAAACCCTCTGCCGTGATAAATTTAAATGACTACGTTTACGATACCGACACGCCTCTGGAGAAGATTACATGGACGGCATCGGGAAACAGAAAGGTTGATGTTGATATCAATAATGGGAATGAGGCAACTTTGACTTTTCAAGAGGGTTTCGCCGGGACAGAAAAGATTACTTTTACGGCAACAGATACGGATGACAATAGCGCCAGTGACGATGTTACCGTCACGGTGCAAAAATCCCTGCCCCCCAGTTTGAAGCAACTTCCTGAAATGGTGGATGGGAGATGGAAGATAGCGGATGGGGAATGGGCGAGCGAGTTAAATTTAGACGATTATGTCGAGGACGAAGATACTCCACTTGACAAATTAGATTGGCAAGCGAGCGATTATAATCAAAAATGTATGGTTGTCAAAATCAGTCCGCGACATAAGGTTACAATTACTGCGGTGAAAGACTGGCACGGAGTAGAGGAGATTACTTTTACCGTAACTGACCCCGATGGCAATCAAGCCAGCGCGTCCGCACAAGTAAAATTTACCGCCCCGCCGGAGGTTTCTTTGCCCCCAGTTCTATCTCTGGCTGAGGGGGAAAAAAATACTTCGTTAAATCTGGATGACCATGTAACTGATGCAGATACTCCGCTGAGTGAACTAAACTGGCAGGTGCGTCCCGGCTCTGAAAAGATTGAGGTGCAGATTGATAAATCTCACAATGTTACCATCTCTGCACCTGAGGGTTCTGGGGGAGAGTATAACGTCAACTTTATCGCTACTGACCCAGATGGAAATAGTGGGAGCAAAACCGTCGTTGTCAAGGTAACATCTGAGACAGATAGCGAGGCGCCTACTTTTACCATAGCTGTTTTGCCCAATCCTATCCAACCCAACTATATCGCTATCACCGTATACTCATCGGAGGAGTTAAATGCTCCACCTATTTTGACCGTTGACGAAACTGAAGTTGCTCTGACTGAGGTCGGAACTAACACGTGGCGCGGAACACACATACTGCCAGTTGAGACAAAGAGTAAAGGTATCATCAGCGTCCTTGGGATGGATTTAGCTGGCAATGAAGGTGAAAGTGTGAAAGCATTCACCGTTATTCAACATAGTTCAAAGGCTTTAACTTATCTGAAACTTAAAAGCTACCCGAATCCTGCCGTAGGTGTCGATGAAGTAACTATAAGCTGTGAAGTGGATGCGCCGACGTCAATTCGGCTGAGAATCTACAATCTGACAGGCACATTAGTTAAGACTATTGAGATTGACCCGTTGGCGTTGGGTAGCAAGGGATATGAGTATCACTGGGACATGAGAGATAGTGCTGGGGAAAGGATAGCCAGTGGAATCTATTTCTGCTACGCTGAAGCCATAGACCGCGATTTTCGCATAACAAGCTCTTGGAAGTTGGCAGTGGTTAGGTGAGATAAGATGGAAAAAATGCTTAAGCCCAGCGGCAAAAAGAGAATTTTGGCAATTTTGGCGATTAAGACAATCCTGGCAATACTCGGATGTAGCAGAGAGTTCGACAATCCTTTTGACCCACATCATTCATCGCGCCAAGCTGTGTATGTTAAGGAAGGTTGGCAAGCATATCGTATAGGTGAACTAAAAAAGGCTAAGGATGCCTTTGTTTCCGCTCTTTCATTGAATGATAAGTATGCTGAAGCCTACAATGGTTTAGGTTGGTGTGAGTTGCGACTAGGAAATTTATCTGAAGCATCAGAAGCCTTCTCCTCTGCTATCGAAAATGAACCGACAATGTTAGATGCTTATGCTGGCCTTGCTGGAACATCTTTAGCCGCAGGTGAATACAAATCTGCCGTTGAACATGCCGCGCTTGTGCTAAATTCTACCCCTAGATACATAAATTCTCATGATGTCTCGATTACTTACTATCAATTGCGGTTAATTCTGGCTGAAGGCTATTTTCATAAGGGCGAGTATAATAAAGCTCTCCAGCAAGTTACTCTATTAAATCCTGACCATAAAGTTGTACCAGAAAATAAATCGTACCTTGAAGATTTAGCGTTAGAGATAGAAGCGTTATCTCAAAAGCAAGAGGACTAGCTTTGTGAAATAAATCGTGGTTAAGATGCTAGCTAATTCGTAGTAGCGGCATGTCTCTGTACCGCCAATTGTCAACGGGGAAATGTCACCACAGAGGGATGACGCTACGGGATTTGGAATTAACGGAAATTTCACAGAACACTAGTGCAATGTTTAGTCCCAAATTGCCTAAAAGGAGATGGTATATTCGGATGAACTCTTATTTTCAATCAGCCCCGATAAATCGGAATTTATCACCATTCTGCCAAAAACAACGGCCGCTTTCCGCTTACCGTAAGTATATCGCTTATACAATTTTCTTACTCAGTTCATTCTTTTTTTGTGTTTCTCCTACACAAGCAGAAGGGGAAGCAGGATACGTTATCACAACAGATAATGGTCAAGTCTATCTTAACCTAGGTACAAAACACGGCATTGAAACAGGGATGTTATTTAGCGTTTACCGGCCATTATTTAACGTTTATCGTCCCAAAGAAAACGCCGCGATAGATATTGGCAAAATCAAGGTTACCCAGGTCTCTTCTGAAGCATCGGTTGCATCTATCCTATCGCAAAAGGGTAATATGGAAATTATGGCAGGGGATAGAATTGAGATTATTCAACCAGAGAGAAAAAGTGAAAACCAATTGGCTCTACCCCAATTAACTCTTCCCAAATCCGGTAATAAATTCAACAATCATAAAATCCGTTGGTTATTTTTAGAGACAGGAATAGTAGCGCTTGGTAGCGCCGGCTATTTCTATCAATTAGCTGATAAAGCGTATAGCAAATACAAGAGAGCTAACAGCTCAGATGAAGCCTTATCACATCGCAAAGAGACCGAACTTAATGATAAGCGCGCCAAAATTGCTTTGGGCGCCTCATTAGCGCTTATTAGCATCTCTGCTTATCTATGGCAAAGGGAAACTGTAAAAAAACACGACTCATTCATCAGCTTTTTGAGCTCTCACTTAGAACCCTATAATTATAACGAAATCAGATTGGGAGCTAAATTTTAAACGCCCGCTGTGAATTATAAGAGTGTCAAGTTTTCTGTGGTACTTTGAATTGACGACGGAAGTTCTGTGAGTAAAACAGTGCAAATTTCAAATTCC
>DTYX01000279.1 GCA_012961655.1 Candidatus Poribacteria bacterium | reverse complement strand
AATATAATTTACAATGTCTCATCTTTTGCCTTTTGTTGACGATTAAATCTTATGTGATAAAATAGTCTGAGTTTCATTGGCTTTTCGCCCCTTATGTTTTCATTAAATGGAAATAGTACGTACCGGATTTATCGGATGTGGTGGGCAGTCTACAGCTAATCTCCCGGTTAAGTTTTTACTTGTCATCTCTTCAATTGTATGCTACTATAATATCGTATCAATTTTCACTCAAATTCTATTTTAGCCAGAATCGACATCTGTTAACGTCGAGTTCAGAATCTCGACCTCATATTATACAAGGAGGATGAAAATGTTTAATATAAGTAAGACATGCAAAGTGGTGTTTGCTTTTATCACTACATTGTTTATTGTTGGATTTGCCCAGTCTTCAGAAGGAATCGTTCTCGATTTCGAAAGTGGTAGTCTTGATGGCTGGGAAGTAGTTGATGAGGATGCAGCCAACCTTGGAGATTTAGGACCCTCTACCTGGGAAATCCGGGATAGTCAACTCGGACTGGATGGCAAAGTGCTTTATCAGGGCTCGAACATCTGGGGTAGTCCACCAGACAGTTCTCTTATGGGAACCTTCATCATCTACAAGGGTGAGCAATTTACAAACTTCACTTTAGAAGTAGACGTTGCCGCGGCGGACAATGATGGTATGGGGCTTGTCTGGGCTTATACAGATACCGACAGACACTATCGTGCCATCATGATTAATGACAAATGGCCCGACCCGAACCCCGTTGATGGAATCGGTGGTCCCTTCATGAAGATTGCCAAGCGTATTAGCGACGAGGAGCCCTGGTATGAACTGCTAACCGCGGTAAAGGATGATTACGTCCCGTATGCTGAAGGACAGAAGCTCCACTGGATACTTGAGGTGGATAACGGTTCTTTTACATTGACACGTGAAGATGGACTTAGCATCAGCGCAGAAGACAGCGAGTATGGTGAAGGCTATGTGGGCATCCAACTTTATGCTCAGCAGGCGGAGTTCGATAACTTCACGATTACTCCACTCGGCGCCGCTGCTATTCATCCTGTGAACAAGATGGCGGCTGTGTGGGGTGACATCAAGAAGGGACGTTAGAAATTGTTCTGCTCCCCAAATATTCATGGAAAACAGGCGGATGGCCAGTGGTAAGTCGTTGGCCATTCGTCAACACTGTAGATTTTCAACGCGAAAAAAGGAGGGAAATCATGAGATTCATCATTGTCACGCTTATAACTACTTTAGTATTATTGTATTGCACATCGCTTGCATTTTCGGATGATTTTGAAGAAGACTTTTCCAATGCGAAAGTCGGTAGAAAACCTGGTGAGGGAGATTGGGTGGTTTACGATGAGCCACCAAAAGACCTTGGCGACAAGGGACCATCTGCTTGGGATATTGCTAAAGGGTTGGATGGCAAAGCGTTGACCCAATCCAGCAATATATGGGGCGACGCGACCGATGCCGTCGCAATCGGCAGCTTTGTTATTTATGATAAAGCCGAGTGGGTTGATTTTAGCCTTGAGGTAGACGTTGTCGCTAATGATAATGACGGCATGGGAATCGTGTGGCGTTGGAAAGACCGATTGAACCATTATCGGTTTATCACAATGTTTGACTCTGGCAATTCCCCGAATGGCAGAAAGGGACCTTACCGATTGCTCGAACGTCGTCTCGGAGATGGTGACGCCGATGGCAACGGGGAATCCGATGGGGCGGAGTTGCCGTTTTATGAAACGTTAGCCGATAACAAAGAGGCGTATACCCAAGGGGTCCCGCAGACATGGAAGTTAGAAGCAATCGGTGATACGTTCAAATTCTACGTGGATGGCAAATTGACACTCAAAGCGCAAGATTCGACTTATAAAAAAGGAAAGATAGGGTTTTTGGTCTATGCCCAAAGCGGCGTATTCTTTGACAATCTGCGCATCACCGATTTATGGGCGGTGCATCCGCAAAATAAACTCGCAATAACCTGGGCAAGCATCAAGTCAGTAAACGGATTTATCAGATTTCACCAACCCTCCCAACGTCAAAATTTCCGGGAGGAGGGGAGAGAAATGAACTCTAAGATATCGGAAGATAGATGACGAAATTCTTCAAAAAATCGCTGAACGAATGGACGCTAAAGCTGGCGATATGGTGTTCTTTGTAGCAGACCAACCTGAAAAACCCTCGTCATTATTATCTCTCCGTATCGGGGGAAGGAGGGTTCATAAAGGCAGTGTGAATGCAAAAAGGGAGTAAGCTTACCAGGGGAAGAAACTATGCTACATCTGGAAAATTGGGCTTAAGTTGGGGGCAAGACCTCTGTTTCCCCTCACGATAAAATTTTCAGCAATCTTTCCGACCAATTAGTGTAGATAGCATCCACCCCCATATCAATCAATCGGCGCATCTCCTCTTCGTCATCAACAGTCCATGTCCACACTGGCAGCGCTCTGAGATGAGCTTGTTTGATTAAACCCTCGTTCACATACTTATAACTTACGTTCAGAGCGCTCAGGTGAGCGTAGCATGCCTGACGAACATATTCACGGATAAACTCTAACTTATCCTCGCGTTCCGCTAATTTATTCAGTTCGGAGTTCACATTCAGCACTATTGTCAATTGGTCGTCAAAGCGACGGACTTTCTGTGCCATAGGAACATCACAGCCACAGATGACGACATCATCTTTCATGTCTGTATCCCGAATAACTTTTACCATTGCTGGAATGGCGCTTTCATCTTTGAGGTCAACAGCTAAATGAACATGCCCTTTGGCACAGTCCAACGCTTCAGCCAATGTTAAGATACGTTCGCCGGCAAATTTTTCATCCTTCCATGAGCCAGCGTCTAATCGTTTCAACTCCGCCAATGTAAAGGATGATACCAATCCTTTACCATTTGTCGTATTATCTACGCCTTTGTCATGAATCAAAACGGGAACGCCGTCTTTGGTGAGATTGACATCGATTTCAATCATATCAACTCCAAGCTCTATCGCTTGGCGGAGTGCGATTAGTGTATTGGCAGGCGCCACGCCTGAATTACCTCGATGTGCGATGACAAGCGGACGTGTTCTCATAAATCCTCCGTTAGTATTCTTAGCAGTAGTAACAAAGTTTTCAATCCAATGGTTTGATGTCACGAAGTTTTTTGAGGGGAAATAGGTTTATAATTCCAAAATGTTCCGCTTCCTCTTCAGTGAGATATGTTAATAATCACATTCGAGCTTTATTGGTTTGCTCACAAATTTCCAGACAATAATCATACAGGGTCTTACACAGGGCTTGGTATGCTTCTTCGTCCACCCACTTACCGTTTTCATCTTCTCCCTTTATGCTCGCGCCGAGAAACCACGGAGTGGTAAGAATTATATTATAGAGAATCTCACTTCGGAAGTAGTAGTATATCATTTCTACGCCAAGCTATCAACAGTTTTTCGCAATAGATAGGAATTCTATTTCACTCCTCTAATTCGAACCAGGTAATCTACTATTTCAGGAACATCTGATCCAAGAATCCACTCTTCATCAAAGCCCCTCATCCTCTTAACGATACTTTCCCAACCTTCCTTCGTTCTTACGCCACTGTAGGCTCTTTCGAGGGTGTGACATCTACTGCACTTTGTATCCGTAAGACTGCGAGCGCCAGTTGGAGAGACATATATTCCGCTGAAGTTCCGCATCAGGTAGTATCCGCCAGTGGTGACATTGAGACTAAACCCAAGCGTAAATAACGTCACGCCCAAAAACAGTAATTCTCCTGAGAGCTTTTTGTAGATTCTGGCAATCAATAGTTTGATTGCCAGAATTGGAAGCATGGCAACGGCTAACAGTATATGAATGTTGGCTCTAGGGGATAGTTCCACCTGATATTTGCTGAGTTTTATCGCCATGAAAACTACGAGTGCTAGATAAATCAGTACAAAAATATAACCGGAAATCCGGTGTATCATTATGAGGGTTTTCGAACTAAAATTTAGCTTGGGCCTGCCTCTTATTTCCAGCATCGTAAAAACAGATACTGCTCCAGCCACAACGAAAATCAAACCCAACCAAGCATTTAACGCAGGACTCATGTAAATTTCCTTTCTGCATTCGTAAAGATAAGCCAAAAACAAGAAACCGAGTTTTGCTGAAAAACTCGGTTTCTATGTCTCAATTAAGTTTTTTTATAAATCGCCGCTGCCAGATATCCGACGACCTGGCTTTTATCTCCGAAGGGCACATCGCCTGAGTTGGCGTATTTTAGTATCTCGACGGCATTTGCGCCAAGTGCTTTAGCAGCTTGCATGACTGTTATCACCGCTCCAGTTCCGCACAACATACAGTGGAGATTTCTTATAGGTCTTCGCATGTATTCATCGGTCTCTTTTCTCAGCAGTTCGGGGTCGAATTTTGAGATAGCTGAAACAACGATGCTGTCAGCTTTTTTCGCTTCTTCATAGCTGGGATAGTGACAGAGGTCTGTGCTGGCGACCAATAGAGCGTTCTTCCGATTCAGACATGAGGATAGAGCTTGGCTCAACATTTTACAGTTTGCATCGGAAAAATCATACATGAGAATGGGAACAATTTTGAAACTTTGCAATACCCTTTGCAGGAACGGCAGATGAACTTCTAAGCAGTGTTCATCATCGTGAGCTTCAGGAGCGCTGGTGATTCTCCGTTCTTGCTTAATCAACTCCGAGGCAAGCTCTTCATTGACTTCCACCGTTCCCAACGGAGTTTGAAAAGCCCCGCTGTCATACACCGCAACGCCGCGGACGAGGTAGCGATGACTTGGACCAATTAGAACTACGGTCTCGATGGATTTGCCCTGAAGCTGTTTATACGCATAAGCTGCAACGTGTCCGGAAAATACGTAACCAGCATGAGGAGCTATCAGAGCTACCAGTTCGCCTTGAAGTTCTTTTTCCCCTGCATCCGCTAAGTATTTGTCTACCATTGCGGTCAGTTCCCCACTGGAACAGGGATAAAAACTTCCCGCGACCACTGGCTCACGTACTTTTGCGGCATAAGCATATCGCGGTTTGAGAACTGCGAATGCACACAAAGCAAGCAATGCGACTGCAAATAAAATTGTATTCATGATTTCACCTCATTTCACAAGTTTTGCAGTTATATCAAGGACTACATTTTAAGAACGAATGAATTCGTTACTACTATTGTTCTAATTGTAGTAATGACAGTCATTAAGCGCAAAACTAGTATCACTTCAGTTTTTTTGTTCGCCATCCTTCTCGTTTTGGGCATTGGATTCCGATTGTTCAGCCTTGGGCTCTTCTGTGGGCGGCGGCGCTGTCGCGAGGCGGACGTAACTCATCCGCAAGTTGTACAATGTGTTCTCCAAAAAATTATTCTCGGGCGCTGTCAAGTTTCCCTTGGTCTTCTGCTGTAACATCTCGATAATATCGATTTGATGCTTTGCCAGATTTAGCTCAATAATCGGCTTTTTCGTCTCTGGGTCTACTACGCCACCCATATACATAAAAGCTGTGCTGGCAAGACTGTTGATAAAGTTGGTAAAGTCAACCGGTGGTAATTCGATTTTTTCTTTTTCAGGTGTTTCCTTAGGTTCTTCTTGTTCTGATTTTTGAGTATCTTCTTGCTTTGATTCTTGCGTCTCTTCCTCTGTAGGTTTTTGAGTTTCTGTCATTTTCAACCTCCTTGTAACTTAACTATTGGCTGACCCGTTCATCCGTTTTCATATTTTCCCTCTTTAGTATAAAACTATACTTTCACACCTCTCTTCCTCGAATTTTAGTGGAAGCGAATTTTCAGGCGTCAACGATAGCCATTCTCCTATGGCGATTACAACTTCTTCTCGATATTGGCAATCCTTTTATCAAGCGTGTCAAACTTTTGGTTGAGAAGTTGGATATTGCCAATAATTTCTATCTGTTTTCGTTCAATCGATTGGAGACTTTTTTCAACAGCATCGATTCGTTTATTAGTTTCTTTGAGAGATGCTTTAATTTCGGCAATATCGGATTTGAAATCCACTTTAATTTCGGCGATATCGGATTGAACGTGCTGCATATCGCGTTGGATAATCTTCAAGTCGGCTTTAATTCCAAAATAGCCGATAATTCCAGCCGCAATAAACGGAACGACAAGCGGAACAGCCAGACTCAAAAACCACTTCCAATCGAAGCGCGGCTGTTGACTGAGTTTTTGAAAATCATTCCGTAACTGTTGGAGTTCCTTGACGATTAACTGTTGGCTGACCTGTTCATCTGTCTGTTTTAATTCTTCAGATTTCATATTTCCCCTCTTTAGCGGTTTTGCAGGAGCAGTGTACAGCCAACCGTAAGCCGTCCCGTTCCGACGGTTCCGCGTAGCGGAATTCCGTCCTTCGGAAGATCATTGTCGGAAAGTCTCAGGTTCCCGAAGTGAACATAGATAATTGTAATCTGCCACGGAATCGGAAATAGGTGAAATGGCGAATTTGTAATCTTGTCCTCTTCAAACGCAGTGTTCATCAAAGTTTCTCAGATGTCCGTTGGCAGCACATCAACCACCTATCATGGACATACTTCGCTTAGGTTTCACAAATCCCGTCGTGTGAATTTTATGTCCCGCTTCTTTGTTGTTTACAGCCTTGATGATGATTCGCTTCAATTCCTCATCGCTCACGCCGTTGCGCATCGGCGACTTGAGGTCAGTTTCATTAAGGGAAAAGAGACACGTCCTAAGTTTTCCATCGGCAGTTAGGCGAATACGGTTGCAACTGCCACAGAACGGTTCGCTGACGGAGGAGACAATGCCAATTTCGCCCGAGTCATCTTTGAAACGATAACGTTTTGCCGCATAAAAATTTTGACTGGTGTCAAGGGGTTCCAACGGATAAACAGCATCGATTTTATCGATAATCTCTTCGCCTGGGATAAATTTAATTTCTCCCCATCTATTATCCATATCCAGCGGCATGAACTCGATAAATCGCACTACAAAAGGCTTGGTTCTTGCCATCCGAGCGAAATCCAAGATTTCATCTTCCGTAAAACCTCGTATCGCCACAACGTTAATTTTAATTGGCGAAAAACCACATTTTTCAGCAACATCCAAGCCTTCTAACACTCTGTGTAGAGCATCACGTCGAGTGAGACGGGCGAACTTATCTGGATTGAGGGAATCCAGACTGACATTAATCCGTTTTAATCCAGCGGAGTATAGTTCCTCCGCTAAATCTTTGAGCATAAATCCATTGGTGGTCAAACTTAAATCTTTCAAATCCCCCCTAGGGATAAAAAGGTGAGCCAATTGTCGTATTAGTCTTGGAATATCCCGCCTGATGAGTGGTTCGCCGCCTGTCAGTCGAATTTTATCGACGCCCAATCCGACGAAAATCTCCGATAGCTTTTTAATTTCCTCGAAGGTCAGAATTTCTAAACGGTCGTAATATTCTACCTCGCCTTCGGACATACAGTAGAAGCAACGAAAATTACAGCGGTCGGTGACCGAAATTCTCAAGCTAGTTATTTTTCGATTGAAATTGTCGATTAATTGTGTCTTCATAATCCAAGTTGATAGTTATATTGGGTAAAGGAGTTGAATCCAAAGGAGCTAAAGGGCAAATGGGTTAATTACCCGATTGTCATTTTGCCATTTTCGAAAGTCCATGTTTTTCCAGCATTCGGTAGAAGGTTCTCAGCGGAATTTTCAGAATATCCGCCGCTTTTGTTTTGTTTCCGCCTGTTTCCAGCAATGTTTTTTGAATCGCGACCTTTTCAATTTCATCCATTGCCATGCCTACTTTGACATCCAATGTCGTCTCTTGACGTTGCGTGTTGCCTATTTTACCCGATAAATCATCGACATCGATTGTATTGGAACCACAAACAATTACAGCTTTTTCAATTTCATTTCTCAATTCACGCACATTTCCCGGCCAATCATATTGAGTGAGTAATTCCATTGCTGGACGCGTAATTTTCGTAACCTTCTT
>DTYX01000278.1 GCA_012961655.1 Candidatus Poribacteria bacterium | reverse complement strand
AATTTCTTCTCATGGGGAATTTGTATGGAGGGTCACTTTTGGTGCAAGAAAACTATCTCTTTTCTTATCGTCTTACGTTTCACTTCTCACGAAAGTAACATACAATTCTTTGTAATCAATGAGCAGTTTATTCTGTTTCCACAACTGATATGGATTCTTGATGATGATGACCTTAGCGCTTTTATCCGTCTTGTCTATGATGACACGGTAAATGTAGTAATCGACTTGCATCTTTATATCCGATGCCGCTCTCCATTCCTGCAAGCTCATGGGAAACTGCAGGTCGTTTTCATCATCTGTGGTTTTTACTTCGATATATTTCTCCCTGCCGTCCTGATAGTACGATAGGATGTCATATCCGCTGGTATCGTCGGTTTTAGAGACCCATGCGACCTGCGCGCTTAAATCATCCCTACCTGCTTCTCTCAACTGTTCCTTCTCTTTTTTGAAAACATACTGTTCCCCGATTTCCCCAAGTTTCTGGTGAGCTTGCATCTCCTGAAGCGTTCTTTTTTTAGATACTTGCGGACTATGGTGGAGTTGTGCCTGGTATTTTGCACTGGCCTCTCTAATAACTGAATTTTCTGCTTGAGGTTGATATTCCACAAACTCACCATCCTTCTTAATTTCAAAATCCCGAACATCGACGTGTTCTTTTGCTTGCGGGAAGAGTTCTTGTTGTTCTTCAGGCTCTCTTTCAGCCTTTGTAGCTGTTTTGGTTGGCTGTTTGCCTTGTCTTTCCACTGCGAGTTTCTCCGCTAAATCCACCATCACAGATATGTCCTCGATTTCCGACATTTCCGACTTTGTTGTGCCGTCAGACTCTATTACAGCAGAGATAATATTTTGAGCTTCCAATAATTCCTCCCTGCCAATCCCCTTTTTCGCCAGGTAAGCCATTTTCTGAGTTCTATTGTTAATCTGCAGCAAACGCAAAAAGGCATCGTCTAAATGAGGCGCGGAAAACGACCACAGGACTGAAAACAGATGGGCGAAAACATTCGCTATGACTTCTAAATTTTCAACGTCGGCGGCGTTAATATAAAGTATATTATTTCGAGCGTTACCCGGCTGTTTTGGGAGTCTATGCAGAAAGAAGGGAGCAGAAAACATTGGAATGGATGGAATGTTGGGAATGGAATCAATTACCTCAGTTTCAACGCGCAGATTATCCACCACAACGAGTTCGATCGAGGCGAAAATATCTTTGTTGGTTTCCGCATACAGGATGTCTTTTTTAGACAACGACGCCAATGTACACAGCAAGGGTAAATTGTCATAAAATAAGCGTTTTATGGAACGAGTTCCTTGGGGTTGACTCGCTTCAAAGACTGGCTGTTGCTTGACCACTAAAGAGAGCTGTTTTATCGAAAGGGTTTCGAATAAAAATGGCAGTTCATCATCGCAGACGAGAATATTTAAGTGATTGTTCAAGGAAGCCGCCAAAGTTTTCTCATCCGCGAAGAGGCATTCATCGCTATTCGTATAACTTATAGCGCCGCCGCGTTCTGTGAGTAGTCGGCAGATGGGAAATGCGTCTTTTGGTCGTTTGGCGTCTTGTTCTCGCTGAATCGCGGCGTTGAAATGCTGTAGTATCCGCTTAAAAAATGCTTTAAAACGGCTTTTCTCCGATTCTACAAGCGATTCTTTCGGATATGCGATTTCCAGAAAATGGAGCAAATCCACAAAATCCGCGACAGTTGCGCGGTTGAAGTTTTTGAAAGAAAGGTCTCGGAGAAATGTTTTATCGTAAATCTTCTGCGCAAATGGCAGGTATTTTGTCAGTGCATGTTCCTTTGCATCCGACATCACCCACACTTTCTCAGAAGGCAAAAACAATTCCTTACCATCTTTGGTCTTCAATGTCGTCGGAATCCACGCCGCATGTTTGAGACAGAAGAGGAAGAACGAGGGGATATGTTTGTCCTTGTTGCAGCCGAGATGACTGCATTGGTAAGTGGATGTTTTAAAGCGGCTGTAAAACGACCAGTTTTCGGCGACCAGAGACAGTAGTAGTGAACGTTTCTGTTCCGATTCGATAAGTTTCTCGAATTTATCCAGAGCGAATACCTGTATCAGGGTCTGCCGCGCCCTTTCGTGAATTCGCCAACAGACTGCCGGCCGAAAAGATTCATCCTCTCCCAGATTGGCGAGGAAAGATAGATATTCCGAAAATAGTTTGCTCTCTTTTGCCAATGGATGGTTGTTTAGTTTAGAAAAATTCGCCTGAACAATCTGATATTTGTCAACATTTTGCGACGGTGTAAAGCGGACGATGCGCGGGATTTCATTAACGCCGATTGTAACGAAAAAACGCTTCCAACTGTCTTTGTCCGATTCTTCAATGCCCATCGCCGTTGGCGAAGACAGGAAATAACTTCCCTCAACGTCCTGGTATAATTGTTCCAAATGCTCTTGTCCACCCCAGGCCGCGGGGAGATAGACATCCTGCGCCGCCATCCATCGCGGTGCTTCTTCTCCGGCTGAAGTCGGGCATCCTTTTTGAGAGATTCCGCCAGAGGAAACTGGCACGCGTATCGTCCCCATCGGCAACTGCTTTAAGGCGCTTGCACCGATGAGTTGTCGGTCAAAAAGATGTTTGATGTAGCGCAAAATACGCCATTTCTCCGCTTCGGTGAAGGTTTCATCAAAAACCTCCATCTGAGGCAGAATCCCCTCCTCCAAGACATCCGAAAACTGAAATGTTTTGACGAACCCGTTTTTCACCAGGAAATTGCCTAAACCGTTGAGCAGTTCATCACCTTTATCATCTGTTTCTGTGACTTTGATGTCAGGATGGAGGAATTCAAACTGCTTTCTCAGCGCATCTGGAACTTCAGCAATCTCATTTTTATCGCGCAACGGGGGCAGGAATATCTGCACTTCTCCATCAGGCGCATATAACTGGTTATTCATGGATAGCAGTATCTTTTCCCCTTTTAGCTTCGCCACAAACGCTTCCGCGTCTCTTCTGGAGTGCTGCGCTAAAATGTAAGTCGCGTTGCGGAGAAAGTGATACAGTTGTTGGAACCAACGTGGTTCATCGCGGCGCCTTTGCGCCTCGCCATCTAAGATTGCAAGCAACACCTCCTGGGTAAACTCCTTGGCGCC
Organism: Candidatus Poribacteria bacterium; assembly: GCA_012961655.1. GTDB lineage: Bacteria > Poribacteria > WGA-4E > DTYX01 > DTYX01 > DTYX01. The sequence continues at coordinate 2,482 of DTYX01000278.1, read as the reverse complement.
GTAAGACCGCAGTAGATTGACGATATCTTTACGCGGATAGATTTCAGCGGCGGGAAAGTAGCAATCCCGGCGAAAATATTCACTAATCGATTTATCGGAAAACATCGACGATAGTGGAACATCAACACGTTGGACGGATAGCGCCTCGGGTACGAGGCAGATTTCGGCGGGTTTAACGAATCGACGATAATCAACCGTCGGCACGAATGCTGTTTCCTTGAGAACAGGGAGTAATTTTTTCCTTAATAACTCCGCCGCCGATGAGGCAGGATAAGAGGGGATAAGCAGAAAAGGCAGAGCGGTTTTGAGAGTTTCATCGTTTTTGACCCACTCTAAAACATCGCTCGTCAGAAAGGAAACAACCTGCTCACACAGCCACTCGTTTAGCGTGCACTCGTAAAGATGCGTGCGCGCCGGTTTCAATTGAAAGAAGCTGTGAATCAAACAAGGAATCGGCGCTGGCTCCTGCGTGGGAAAATAGACGTAGAAAAACCTACGGCGTTGGCTCAACAACCTGATATACCCTGTGTCATCCAAACTCAAAGCGATCTGAATCTCAGCATTTTGACGTTCGGAAAAAAGCTCCCGCTGTTCATCAGTGAGCGCTTTATCCGGTATCTCTTTTTCCGCGGCAAACACCAGCCATCTCTCCGACTGTGATTGCAGGTTACTTTGTAGCGTCATCAAACGGACATGCGCAGCCTTCTGTTCGCTGTCAATCGTCAAAACTCTGGTCCGGTTTGTTTGCCCCACACTTTCTTTCATGATTACTCGCTTGATGCCACCATGAGGTGAACAACCCAAAAAAAGCAGCGCTTCCTTTGGAAACATTAACAGATGCTTGAAGACTGCGTCGGGTGTAACACCGCGTTTAAAGGGCAATCGAATGACAGTTGAACAATTGTTTTCCAGTAATTTTTGAATTAAATTTAGGTCTTTTTCCGCTTTAATCTCATTGATGGACATCCAGTGTGGAATGTGCATGATGGATATATCCTTTTGGGATTCATCCAACTTTCTGAGATAGCTCAGACGTTGTGCGTCGGATAGAGCGCTCGCATATTGTCGCAATCGCTGTACAGTTTTTCCCCGACTGAATTGTAATTGATAGCCGCCGGAGAATATCTGTGGATTTTCAGTAATTTCAAAGACAGATTTAAACCCGATGCCTTTGTGTCCGATATATTTTGTCGAGGCTTTGCTTGAAAGTCCGATGCTTCTGATGCTTTTTATTCCGTCGAGGTCGAATGGCTTGCCGTAATTGGCGATGATTAAAGCCGTCTCTGTGACGAAAAAAAACGCAGAAGAATTTTTATCATCTTCAGCGGCGAGCGCGGCATCACGGATGTTTTGCAGCAATTCAAACACGTATCTTCCCTGATAATCCTGACGAAGATATTGCTCCCCGCGCCCGATGTCCGCTAACGCATCGGGTTGGTTTTTAAGCGCTTCTTTGGTAATATTGAAGATCTCTTCTTTTTTGCTGTGCGACATAAAATTATTCTCCCGACCAATTTGCCAATAGATAGATGAGGGGTGTGCATAATTCGGTATATTTCAATTTCCGAATCTTTTTCTAAACAGAAAATTGCCTAAATTGCCTAAATTTAAGGCTTAAATTGAAAGAATATACGCAATTCCTCTTGATTTTATCAGGGATGAGATGTATCCTCTACAGAGAAAACCATCACCATTCCGTGGAGGAAAAATCATGTCCTATCCCAAATTGGAGGATTATATCAGAATCCTCAGAATGTTGTTTGACTTATTCACCCAAGAAAAAGCAGAAAAAAAAAGCGACGTGGACGCCCCTTCACTTATGAGGAGGTTACTCTCATCTTGTTTTTTATGATGATGCAAGCCAAATGAGCTTAGATTGGCTCTCTAACGCCTCAGGCGATGCTTTCGCTTCAAAGCACAACGACGATGGCTAGAAAATCATAGGGAAGAATCTAAAACCATCGGTTTTTCTATGCTGCCTAGTCGCTGGACACTTTCCAGACGTTACAAGAGGCTGTATCCAATGTTACAAGCCTTCATTGAATTCATTGGCAAGTGGGCAAAAGAACTCGATGATGTGCTCTTTGAAGACAAGAGTTTATTCAAAGCAAAGGGTCCTGTCTAGCCAACTTGATGATACGGATAGCAAACTGCCGCGTTCGCTTTTCTAGTTCCTTGCTCCTCTCTATAGAATTTTTCTTGCTTCTCTTTTGGCTGGTGTTTTTCTTTTGGTTATTCATGGTATCTCCTTTATTTTTTGAACCTGCCTTAACAATTCGGTAAGGTATAAACCGATACTCTGATTCGCTTGTTTAGCCTGACACCTTATCCAATCGTGCAAATCCTTTGGAAGTAGGCAATGCAAGTGTTTCAACTGTTCTTTTTTCCTATGTTGTTTCATATCAACTATTATCAGTAGTTGAGAATTTCCACTTTTTTTATTAGCCACGGATTTACACGGATTTTTTTTAGATTTTTACTT